>NZ_JACAPW010000022.1:0-3106 GCF_013385495.1 Pseudomonas sp. F8002
CGACTGGCCACTGCTCAACGCCTTGCTCAACACCGCCAGCGGCGCGACCTGGGTTTCGTTGCACCACGGCGGCGGCGTCGGCATGGGCTTCTCCCAGCACTCGGGCATGGTGATTGTCTGTGACGGTACCGACGAAGCCGCCGAGCGTATCGCGCGCGTGCTGCACAACGACCCGGCGACCGGCGTGATGCGTCATGCGGATGCGGGCTACCAGATCGCGATTGATTGCGCCAAGGAGCAGGGTTTGAACCTGCCGATGGTCAAGTAAACCAGGCAGCCAGTTGCACCCTTTGCTTCATGGACGTCGGGCAGGTTGAGACGGATTTCAAGGTTCCGGTGCTTTATGTGTTTTCGGTAGGAGTGACTTGATGAGTCTCATGCAGATGCTCAGTTTTGGCGACACGGGTTGGGGGATGGCCTTGCTCAAGGCCGCCCTCATGACCGTGTTGTTGACCCTTGCGGCGCTGGTGGTCGGTGCGCTGGTCGGCAGCCTGGTGGCCATGGCCAAGCTTTCCAAAAAGCGTGCCTTGCGATACCTGGGGGATGCGTATTCCATCCTGTTCCGGGGGATTCCGGAGCTGTTGGTGATCTACCTGTTCTATTTCGGCGGTGCCAGTGTGGTGACGGCCGTCAATCACTGGTTTGGCGGTGAAGGCTATGTCGATGTCCCGCCGTTCATGGTGGGGGCCATCGCCGTCGGATTGATCTCGGCGTCGTATCAGGCTGAGGTCTATCGCGGTGCCTTCATCGCGGTGGCCAAGGGTGAGCTTGAGGCGGCACTGGCGATCGGCATGAACCGCGCAACGCGGATTCGCCGGGTGCTGATCCCGCAGATCTGGCGGTACGCGCTGCCGGGCCTGGGCAACGTCTGGCAAATGAGCCTGAAAGACTCCGCGCTGATTTCGGTGATTGGCCTGGTGGAACTGATGCGCGCCAGCCAGGTGGCGGCGGGTTCCACGCGCCAGTACTTCACGTTCTATATCGTCGGCGGCGTGTGCTACCTGATTCTGACCGGGCTTTCGGGCCGTCTTTTCAATATTGCCGAAGCGCGCGTACAGCGTACGCAGCGGCGCAATCCTGCACAGTCGTGAGAAGGGACCGTTTGCCATGATCGATTTCGCCTTTCTTGCCGACACCATGCTCAAGTTGCTGGGTGCCTTGCCCATCACCCTGGCCTTGTTTTTTTCGTCCCTGACCCTGGGGTTGCTGCTGTCGCTGGGCGTGGTGTCCATGCGCGTCAGCCGCTGGCCATTCCTCAGCTACCCGGCGCGTTTCTACATCATGCTGTTTCGCGGCACGCCGCTGATGATCCAGATGTTCCTGATCTATTACGGCCTGGGGCAGTTCCCGGCGATTCGCGACAGCTTCCTGTGGGTGGTGTTGAGGTCGCCTTATGGCTGCGCCGTGGTCTCCCTGGCGCTGTGCACCGCCGGTTACACCGCTGAAATCATTCGCGGTGGCCTGCTGAGCGTGCCTCAAGGGCAGATCGAAGCGGGGCAGGCGGTGGGCATGGGGCGTTGGACCCTGCTGTGGCGAGTGATCGGCCCCGTCACCTTGCGCCAGGCGCTTCCGGCCTATTCCACCGAGGCCATCTTGCTGGTCAAGTCCACCGCGCTGGCCAGCCTGGTCACCGTGTGGGACGTCACCGGCGTGGCACAACAAATCATCCAGCGTACCTACCGCACCATGGAAGTGTTCATTTGTGCGGCGCTGATCTACCTGATCCTGAATTTCCTGGTGGTGCGTGTGGTGGCCTGGATTGAACATCGTCTGTCGCCCCATCTGCGTGAGCGGCCGAAAGACCTGCCGGTCAAGCAAACCCCCGAACCTATTTCTCATTCCTGATTGCAGCGGAGCTTGTCATGAGTACTCAGATTCAGAGCGCCCTTACGGTTAACAACATTCACAAGGCTTTCGGTTCGGCACAGGTTCTCAAGGGGATTTCGCTGGAGGCTCACAAAGGTGACGTGATTTCCATCCTCGGTGCCAGCGGTTCGGGCAAGAGCACTTTCCTGCGTTGTATCAACCTGCTGGAAACCCCGGACGAGGGCAGTATTGTGCTCGACGGCGAAACCATCGAGCTCAAGCGCCAGCGCAACGGTCGGTTGTTGCCTGGCAGCACGCGGCAGGTGGAGACCATGCGCAGCAAGCTGGGCATGGTGTTCCAGAGTTTTAACCTGTGGTCGCATATGACGGTTTTGCAAAATGTCATCGAGGGGCCGATGCGGGTGCTCAAGCGTTCGAAGGCCGAGTGTGTGGAGGAAGCTGAGCAACTGCTGCACAAGGTGGGGCTTTATGATCGCCGTGATTATTACCCGGCGCATTTGTCGGGTGGGCAGCAGCAGCGGGTGGCGATTGCCCGGGCGTTGGCGATGAACCCGCAAGTAATGTTGTTTGATGAGCCGACTTCGGCGCTGGACCCGGAGTTGGTGGGGGAGGTGTTGCGGGTGATGCGGTCGCTGGCCGAGGAAGGGCGGACCATGTTGGTGGTGACCCATGAGATGGGGTTTGCGCGGCATGTGTCCAATCGGGTGGTGTTTATGGCCAATGGGTTGATTGATGCCCAGGGCACGCCGGCGGAGTTGTTTGAGGGGTTGCCGACGGAGCGGTTTCGGCAGTTTGTATCGAGTCATACGCAGCGTAGTGCGGAGTAGTGGTTGGGTGTTGGTTGGGTTTGGGTATATATCCGTTGCTGCGGTAACGGCCGCTTATGGTTTCGCTCTTACAGCGAGTCACTTTGCAAAAGCGGCAAAGTAACCAAAGCGCTCTGCCCCGCCTGTCGGCGCCTCGCTGTGGCTCGGCGTTCCCTCACTCCGGCAGCACGAAGCGGGCCGCCGCGACGGGCCATCCATGGCCCGGCGCGGCTAAACCGGCGTCCTGCCGGTTTACCCGCTCCGCAATACCTGCGTTCGGCCTCGGGCTTATTGGGGCAGTCAGATCAAGATCAAAAGCAAGAGCACGGCGGCCTGAAAGCCGACCTGAGTGTTAAAAGCCAGATCAAAAACCAGAGCGAAAGCAGAGCTGCTTTTCTGTAGGAGCTGGCTTGCCGGCGATGCAGACACCTCGGTACATCAGACACACCGAGGCGATGCTATCGCAGGCAAGC
>NZ_JACAPW010000022.1:3202-3485 GCF_013385495.1 Pseudomonas sp. F8002
GGCGCCCCGTTAAACCACGCTGGCCGAACGCAGGCTTTGGAGCGTGGGTAACCCGGCAGGACGCCGGGTTAGCCGTCCTGGGCCAGGGATGGCCCATGACGGCGGCCCACGGTCCAAAGCCGGAGTGAGGGCACTCCGAGCCTAAGCGAGGAGCCGAGTGGTGGGGCAAGAGCGTTTTGCTTACTTTTGCGCTGTTCAAAAGTGAGCCGCTGTAAGAGCGGAACCAATCGAAGCCATCACCCAAATAACGGATAAGCCCCCCATCCAACTATTACGAAAGAGT
>NZ_JACAPW010000023.1:0-94495 GCF_013385495.1 Pseudomonas sp. F8002
TGTGGCGAGGGAGCTTGCTGGGGCTAGGGAGCTTGCTCCCGCTGGGCTGCGCAGCGGCCCCAAAATCCTGGGAGCGCTTCGCACTCCAGCGGGAGCAAGCTCCCTCGCCACAACAAGCTCCTCACCACAGCAAGCTCACTCACCACAGACAAGCCCCCTCGCCACAAAATCAGCTTTCCATCATCAAGAAGGAATATTTGATGCGCATCATCCTCTTCAGCAGCCAGACCTACGACCGCGACAGCTTTCTCGCCCAACCGCTGCCCGAAGGCATGCAGCTGCAATTCCAGCCGGCCCGGCTGAACATCGACACCGTGGCCCTGGCCGAATACCACGAAGTGGTCTGCGCCTTTATCAACGATGACCTCAGCGCTCCGGTGCTGGAGCAGTTGGCCAGCGGCGGCACCCGCCTGATCGCCCTGCGTTCCGCCGGTTACAACCATGTCGACCTGCCCGCCGCCAAACGCCTGGGCCTGACCATCGTGCGGGTGCCGGCCTACTCGCCCCATGCGGTGGCCGAACATGCGGTCGCGTTGATCCTGGCCCTCAATCGCCGCCTGCACCGCGCCTACAACCGCACCCGCGACGGTGACTTCAGCCTGCACGGCCTGACCGGGTTCGACCTGGTGGGCAAGACCGTCGGCGTGGTCGGCACCGGGCAGATCGGCGCCACATTCGCCAAGATCATGGCCGGGTTCGGCTGCCAGTTGCTGGCGTACGATCCCTATCCCAACCCGCAGGTCGAAGCCCTCGGCGCCCGGTATGTGAGCCTGCCGCAGTTGCTGGGCGAGTCACAGGTCATCAGCCTGCATTGCCCGCTGACGGCGGACAGCAAACACCTGATCAACGCCCAAAGCCTCGCCCATATGCAGCCCGGCGCGATGCTCATCAACACCGGGCGCGGCGGCCTGGTGGACACCCCGGCGCTGATCGACGCACTCAAGGACGGCCAGCTCGGCTATCTGGGGCTGGATGTGTATGAAGAAGAGGCCCAGCTGTTTTTCGAAGACCGCTCGGACCTGCCCCTGCAAGACGACGTATTGGCGCGCCTGCTGACCTTCCCCAATGTGATCATCACCGCGCACCAGGCCTTCCTGACCCGCGAGGCGCTGGGGGCGATTGCCGGCACCACCCTGGCCAACATCGCGGCGTGGGCTGGCGGGCAGGCGCAAAACCTCGTCGAAGGATGATCAGCGGTCACATAGCCGCGCCATGATGGGTAGCGGCCCGTGATAGGATGCCGCGCCTATTTGGAGGATCCATGGCCGAACACGATTTCCGCTTCAGCTTGCTGAGCCCGCAACACACCCTGATCGAATGCCGGGCCCTGGTGCCGGGCCGTTATCAAGTCACCGGCAACGGTGGCTCGATCAAGAACGGCGACGTTCTGATCGTCACCCTGCGCGGCAGCAAAACCCTGTCGATGCGCCTGACCGTCGAAGGCGATGCGCGCTACTCCATCCGCCCGGCGGGCCAGTGGGTCGCCATGGCCCAGGGGCCGAAATTCGGCGAACTGGAGATTCACACCTGGAAGGTCAACTGCGACAGCTGCGACAACGTGCTGGAGTTTGAATTCGCGGTGGAAACCAAGCTGACCAAGGAGCCGCTGCAACCGGCCGCCACTGCACGGGTTACCGAGTTGGGCTGGGCCACCCTGGGTGACAAGCACCGCTGCCCGAAATGCCAGCAGGCCGCGCAATGAAAGCCCTGCTGATGCTGGCCGTGCTGGGTGCAGGCCTTGCGGGCTGCGCCAGCGACGAGGTCAAGCTCAAGCAGGATCACAGCTACGTGGTGGAATGGATCGGTGAGCGGCCGCTGATGGATTACGCCCACCTGACCGTGACCCTCGGCGCCGATGGCCGGGCCTATGGCAATGGTGGCTGCAACCATTGGTTTGCGCCCTACACCCTGGACGGCGACAAGCTGAGCTTCGGCAAGGTCGGCAGCACCCGCAAACTCTGCGCCGAAGCGCTGATGGAGCAGGAGCACCGCTTCTTCCAGGCCCTGCAGGGCGTGCAGCGCTGGGACATTTCGCCGATCGAACAGACCCGCTTCTGGCCGGCGGATGGCAAGCCGTTGCGGTTGTGGCTGGAAGAAGGCTGATCTGAAGGCGCAACACATCTAAATGTGGGAGCGGGCTTGCTCGCGAAAGCGGTGGATCAGTCGATGTATCCGGTGACTGCCACACCGCATTCGCGAGCAAGCCCGCTCCCACATTTTTTATCCGCGCAACGCCTTGAGCTTGGCCAACACCCCTTCCGCCGTCTGCTCACCCATCAGTTGCTCACGCACCTTGCCCTTGTCATCAATGATGTAGGTCACCGGCAGGGCTTCACTGCGGGGAATGTCGAAGATCCCGTCCGGGTTCTGCGCCAGTACGGTGAACTTGATGCCCAGCTTCTCGCTGGCGCTCTTGAGCTCTTCACCCTGGACGTTGTCGAAATTCACCCCGAACACCCCCACTGACTGGCCCTTGAGCTGTTCGGCCAAGGCGTTGAGTTCCGGGATTTCGGTACGGCACGGGCCACACCATTCGGCCCAGTAGTTAACCACCAGCCATTGCTTGTCCAGGCGTTCGGCGGCCACTTTCTGACCATATTGGTCAACGCCATAATCATTGCCACAGCCGCTGAGCAGCAGTGTGCCGATGATTGCCAATGCGCCTAACAGTCGCCTCGTCATGGGGTAATCCTTCGTAAAAATGAACGTTGGCTGCGGCCTATCGCCTCTCATGGTTTAAGGACGCGGCGCAGCGCGGGTAGAATACCCGCCACCTTACGCAAGATGCGACCCGCACATGACCGATCTGACGCTTTATCACAACCCGCGCTGCTCGAAATCCCGCGGTGCGCTCGAACTGCTGGAAGCCCGTGGCCTCACACCGACGGTGGTGCGCTACCTGGAAACCCCGCTCGACGCCGCGCAATTGCAGGCCCTGCTGGGCAAGCTGAACATCAGCGCGCGGCAACTGCTGCGTACCGGCGAGGACGAATATAAAACCCTCAACCTGGCTGACACCAGCCTCAGCGAAGCACAGTTGATCGCTGCCATCGCCGCTCATCCGAAACTGATGGAGCGTCCGATCCTCGCCACCGCCGACAAGGCCGTGATCGGCCGCCCACCGGAGAACATCCTGGAGCTGGTTTCGTGAGTGCGCCGTATGTGCTGGTGTTGTATTACAGCCGCAACGGTTCAGTCAGCGAAATGGCCCGGCAGATTGCCCGGGGCATCGAGCAAGCCGGGCTTGAGGCGCGGCTGCGCACCGTGCCGGCCATCTCCAGTGAATGCGAGGCCGTGGCGCCGGACATTCCGGTCGACGGCCCGCTGTACTGCAGCCTCGACGACCTGAAGAACTGCGCAGGCCTGGCGCTGGGCAGCCCGACCCGTTTCGGCAACATGGCCGCGCCGCTCAAGTACTTTCTCGACGGCACCAGCAACCTGTGGCTGACCGGCGCCCTGGTCGGCAAGCCGGCGGGTGTGTTCACCTCCACCGCCAGCCTGCACGGCGGCCAGGAGACCACGCTGATGTCGATGCTGCTGCCGCTGCTGCACCACGGCATGCTGATCACCGGACTGCCCTACAGTGAACAGGCGCTGCTCGACACCAAGGGCGGCGGTACGCCTTATGGCGCCAGCCACCATTCCGGTGCCGACGGCAAGCGCGCACTGGATCAACACGAGATCGCCCTGTGCCGCGCCCTCGGCCTGCGCCTGGCGAAGACCGCTGCGCTACTGGAGAACGGCCGTGGCCAGGAAGCCTAAGGTACTGCCGCCCCAGGCCTGGCTGGAGCCACGGGTCAAGGCGATGCGGGCGTTGAGCCTGCTGGCGTTCCTGGGATTGGTGGGGCTGCTGTGTGCCTACTACCTGGCGTTCGCCGATCTGCATGGCGCGCGGCCGTGGGTGATTCTGCTGATCGAATTGGTGCCGCTGCTGTTGCTGGCGCCGGGGATGATCCTGGGCAGCGCGCGCGGGCATTCATGGATGTGCTTTGTGGTGAACCTGTATTTCATCAAGGGCGCGCTGGCGGCCTATGACCCGAACCGGCAGTGGTTTGGTGTGCTCGAGATGCTGGCGAGCCTGGCGGTGTTCTGCACGGCGTTGATGTATGTGCGGTACCGGCATCAGCTGAATCGGCGGTTGGCGGGGGAAGGATTGCCTGCTTGATGCTTTTGTAGTGCCTGACCTGCCGCTATCGCAGGCAAGCCAGCTCCCACAGAGGAATGCATTCCAAGTGTGGGAGCTGGCTTGCCTGCGATGGCATCAACCCGGTATCAATGATTCACGGTGTAAGCCAGCATCATCGACAACTGGCACATCGGCCGCCCGCTCTCGGCATGCCACTGGTTGAATGCGCCCTGCACCGTGGCCAGGTCCCGCAGGCTGGTGGGCACCTTGTCGACGATCTTCTGCGCATTCAGCGCCGCCACCACGTCATAGCTCGGCACGAACGTGTCCTTGCCCACCATCCGCAAAAAGCGCGGCGCCGACAGCCCGCCCAACTGGTGGCCGTGCTTGCTCAGGTACTTCCACAGGCCGACGATATCGGTCACCGGCCAGTCGGCAATAAACCCGCCGAAGCTGCCTTTTTCCTTCTCGATATCCAGAATCATCTGCGCATTGCGCGGCACGCTCTTGAGCTTGCCCAGGTGACGGATGATGCGCGTGTCCTGCATCAGCCGCTCCAGGTGCTCGGCGCCCATGAGTACGACTTTTTCCGGGTCAAACCCAAAGAACACCTGCTCGAAGGCCGGCCACTTGGCGTCCACCACGCTGTGCTTCAGGCCGGCACGAAACACCCGCAGCGACAGGGTCGACAGGTAGCGGTCATCGCTGATTTTGCGCAGTTTCGCCGGGGTCAGGGGCACAGGCAGGTGGGCTTCCAGCTCGGCCGCCGAACCAAACCGGTTCAGACAATATTCGTGCAGCCACTTGTAATCGCGCATGCCCTCTCCTAAGGATTGAAATGAAAACGGCGCCCAGGAGCGCCGTCTGTCAGAGCGGTGAAAACACTCAGAGGTTCACTACGTTGACGAAGCGCGACGCCGCACTTTCGTCGATACGCAGGCTGGTGAAGTCGAACAGGTTACGGTCGGCCAACTGCGACGGCTGCACGTTCTGCAAGCTGCGGAAGATGCTGTCGACGCGGCCCGGGGTCTTGCGGTCCCAATCCTGGAGCATGTCCTTGACCACCTGGCGCTGCAGGTTTTCCTGGGAGCCGCAGAGGTTGCACGGGATGATCGGGAATTGCTTGAGGTCGGAGTACGCCTGGATGTCCTTCTCATGGCAGTACGCCAGTGGGCGGATCACCACGTTGCGCCCGTCATCGGCCCGCAGCTTGGGCGGCATGGCCTTGAGGCTGCCGTTGAAGAACATGTTGAGGAAGAAGGTTTCGACGATGTCATCGCGGTGATGACCCAGGGCCATCTTCGTCGCGCCGATTTCGTCGGCAAACGTATAGAGCGTGCCACGGCGCAGGCGCGAGCACAGCGAGCAGGTGGTCTTGCCTTCCGGGACCAGTTCCTTGACCACCGAATAGGTGTCTTTCTCGACGATGTGGTACTCGATCCCCAATGCCTTGAGGTAGGCCGGCAGCACATGCTCGGGAAAACCCGGCTGCTTCTGGTCCATGTTCACGGCGACGATGTCGAACTTGATCGGCGCGACCTTTTGCAGGTGCATCAGCACGTCGAGCATGGTGTAGCTGTCCTTGCCGCCGGACAGGCAGACCATGACCTTGTCGCCCTCTTCGATCATGTTGAAATCGGCGACTGCCTCGCCGGCCAGGCGACGCAGGCGTTTTTGCAGTTTGTTCTGGTTGACCGTAAGAGTGCCCATGGCGCTTGGATCCGCGAAAGGTGTGTGACGAAAAGCCGGGTATTTTACCGGGATGGACGACCGAGTTCCAATGTGGGAGCGGGCTTGCTCGCGAACGCGAAGTGTCATTCGCCAGGTGTTTAGCTGACCCACCGCATTCGCGAGCAAGCCCGCTCCCACATTTGACCGCATTCCAATCAACAGACCCCGCCGCGATTAAGCCCAATGTTTACAGCGCAATTTGCTCTAAAGCCCCACACTTTTTCCGGTCATCACTTCCTATACTGCGACATAAGGTCGCACATATATCCAGACCTTTCAGGCCAATTGGCCCGTGGGCGCTCCGCTGGGGGGCGATGGTAATAACGACAGGAGTGACTGGCATGATCCATCACGTCGTGGGACTTTTCACCCACCCCGATCAGGAATGGCGGGAAATTCGTGGCGATAAAGAAGAAAGTATCGGCCACATGTACCTCACCCACACGCTGATTCTCGCGGCCATCCCCGCTGTCTCAGCCTTTATCGGTACCACTCAGGTGGGTTGGGTCATCGGCAGCCGCGCCCCGGTGATGCTGACGGTGGAAAGCGCGTTGTGGATGACCCTCATGTCCTACGCGGCGATGCTCGGCGGCGTGGCGGTGATGGGCGCGTTCATTCACTGGATGGCCCGCACCTATGACGCCAACCCCAGCATGGCGCGCTGCGTGGCGTTTGCCACCTACACCGCGACACCGCTGTTTATCGGCGGGCTCGCGGCGCTGTACCCGCATATGTGGCTGGGCATGGTGGTGGGCACGGCGGCCATTTGCTACACGGTGTATCTGCTGTACGTGGGGCTGCCGACCTTCATGAACATCCACCCGGACGAGGGCTTCCTGTTTTCCAGCTCGGTACTGGCGGTAGGCCTGGTGGTGCTGGTGGCGATCATGGCCTTTACCGTGATCGTCTGGGGGCTGGGCGTAGGCCCGATCTACACCAACTGACGCGGTTTACCCGCAGGAAAAGCCACCGTAAGGTGGCTTTGTGCGTTATGCATGACCATTCGGCGCCTGACAGATTCGGATACACCCTTGTTTGCGGCATACTGGACATCTCTGGAGATATGTACAGCATGCCCGAGCAACTCAATACCCGCGTCGAAGATTGTTTCCTGCAAGCCGAATCCTTTTTCAAACGAAGCTTCAAACGCCCTCAAGTCAGCCTCAAGCTGCGGGGCCAGAAGGCCGGTGTCGCGCATTTGCACGAGAACCTGCTGCGCTTCAACCCGCAGCTGTACCGTGAAAACAGCCAACACTTCCTTAAACAGACAGTCGCCCATGAAGTGGCCCACCTGATTGCCCACCAATTGTTCGGCGAGCGCATCCAGCCCCATGGCGAGGAATGGCAGTTGATCATGCGTGGGGTTTACGAACTGCCGCCGGACCGCTGCCACACCTATGAAATCCAGCGGCGGCGCGTGACGCGGTATATCTACCGCTGTCCGTGTGCCGACAGTGACTTCCCGTTTTCGCCCCAGCGTCACGGGTTGGTGGGCCAGGGGCGGCGGTATTTGTGCCGCAGGTGCCGGCAGACTTTGGTGTTTACCGGGGAAACCCGGGTGGAGTGAGGGCCTCATCGCAGGCAAGCCAGCTCCCACAGTTGAAATGCATTCCCCTGTGGGAGCTGGCTTGCCTGCGATAGCGTCAGCCCAGGCGCTACTGAATCACCTTGGCACGCCGCAAATCATCTATTTGTTGAGCACTGAATCCCAACTCCGCCAACACCCCATCGCTGTGAGCGCCCACCGCCGCGCCTATGTGCCTGGCCGCCGGCAAGCCCTCGGAAAACTTCAGCGGGCAGGCCATTTGCGCCTGGCTGGAACCATCGCCCCGCGGCACCTGGCTGACCAGCTCCCGGGCTTTCAACTGCGGGTGTTCAACGGCCTCGCTCAGATTCAGCACCGGCTCGACACACGCATCAATCCCGGCAAACAGCTCACACAGCTCATCAAAGCTACGTTTCTCGAACTCGACCTGCAGCGCCAGCTTGAGGGCTTTCTGCTGCTCGGGTTTGGGCGATAGGCCCATTGCCGCCAATTCAGGGCGGCCAAGCGCCGTACACAACTGCTGCATAAACGCCGGCTCCAGACTGCCCACCGACAACCAGCGTCCTTCCCGCGATCGGTAATAGTCATAGAAACTGCCGCCATTGAGCACCTGGTTCTCCCACGCCGGCTCCACGCCGCACGCCAGGTAACCGGCGCCGGCCATGGCATTCAGGCTGAAGGCGCAGTCGGTCATGCTCACGTCCAGGTATTGCCCCACCCCACTGTGCTGCCGGGCAATCACCGCCGCCAGCAAACCGATCACCGCGTGCAACGAGCCGCCCCCCACATCCGCCAACTGCACACCCAAGGGCAACGGCCCGCTGTCCTGGCGCCCGGTGTAGCTGGCAATGCCTGCCAGGGCCAGATAATTGATGTCATGGCCGGCGCGATCCTTGTAGGGGCCGGTCTGGCCGTAGCCGGTGATGGAGACGTAGATCAGCTTTGGGTTGATCGCCTTCAACGCCTCGTAACCCAGGCCCAGGCGCTCCATGACCCCGGGGCGGAACTGCTCGAGGACGATGTCGTAGTCCGCCACCAGTTGCCGCACGATCGCCACCGCCTCGGCCTGCTTGAGGTCCAGGGCCAGGCTGCGTTTGTTGCGGTTCAGATAGGCATGGCTGGCCGACACGCCCTGGTCATGGGGCGGCAGTACTCGCAGCAGGTCCATGCGTGTGGGGGATTCGATGCGCAACACCTCGGCGCCCATGTCGGCCAGCAGCAACGAGGCGAACGGCCCCGGCAGCAAGGTGGAGAAATCCAGTACTTTGAGGGACGCCAAGGGACCTGACATGCGGACTCCGATTCCGATTCGATTGGCCACAGAGTAGGCAAACCCGGCGGTCGGCGGCAATCACATAAACCATCATCCGAAGTGACTGATGCTTCCCGAAGGCATAAAAAAACCCATCCGAAGATGGGTTTTTCACAAACGCTACAGCCTTACTTGACGGCGGTTGGAGCCGGGCCTTCGGCCACGCCCAGGTCGTCTTCTTCACGGGTGTCGGAGATACCGCGACCACCGGAAGCCAGTTCGACTTTCAGCTTGTCTTCGTCCAGTTCCTTGACCCACTTGGCCACAACCAGGGTTGCAACAGCGTTGCCAACCAGGTTGGTCAGTGCGCGGGCTTCGGACATGAAGCGGTCGATACCCAGGATCAGCGCCAGGCCGGCAACCGGCAGGTGGCCAACAGCCGATAGGGTAGCGGCCAGTACGATGAAACCACTACCCGTCACGCCAGCAGCGCCCTTGGACGACAGCAGCAGTACCAGCAACAGGGTGATCTGGTGGGTGATGTCCATGTGGGTGTCAGTCGCCTGGGCGATGAACACGGCAGCCATGGTCAGGTAGATCGAAGTACCGTCCAGGTTGAAGGAGTAGCCAGTCGGGATAACCAGGCCGACTACCGACTTCTTGGCGCCCAGGCGTTCCATCTTGATCAGCATGCGTGGCAGTGCGGATTCGGACGAGGAAGTACCCAGTACGATCAGCAGTTCTTCACGGATGTAGCGGATCAGTTTCAGGACGCTGAAGCCGTGTGCGCGGCAGATGGCGCCCAATACCAGCACCACGAACAGGATGCAGGTGATGTAGAAGCAGATCATCAGCTGACCGAGCTGCACCAGCGAACCTACGCCGTAGGCACCGATGGTGAACGCCATGGCGCCCAGGGCACCGAGTGGCGCGAGCTTCATGATCATGTTGATGATGTTGAACATCACGTGGGCGAAACGATCGATGAAGTCCAGCACCGGCTTGCCGTAGGCACCCAGGCGGTGCAGGGCGAAACCGAAGATCACCGAGAACATCAGCACTTGCAGGATGTCACCGGTAGCGAACGCGCCAACGATGGTGTTCGGGATCACGTTCAGCAGGAAGCCAACGATGCTCTGGTCGGCACCGGCAGTCACGTAGGCCGCGACTTTGGAGGCGTCCAGGGTAGCCACGTCGATATGCATGCCGGCGCCCGGTTGCACGACGTTGACCACGACCAGGCCGATCAGCAGGGCGATGGTGGAGACGATTTCGAAGTACAGCAGCGCGTAGCCGCCGGTCTTGCCGACCGATTTCATGCTTTGCATGCCAGCGATGCCGCTGACAACGGTGCAGAAGATGATCGGGGCGATGACCATTTTGATCAGCTTGATAAAGCCGTCACCCAGTGGCTTGAGGGCCACGCCGGTCTGCGGGTAGAAGTGACCGAGCAAAATACCGATAACGATTGCAACGATCACCTGGAAATACAGGGATTTGTACAGTGGCTGACGAGTCGTCATTGCAAAGTTCCTCAATCGTCCCGTGTGGCAAATATCCGCCATTGCCCACGACACTTGAATTGCGAACCCTCCTGCACTGGAGGGATTTGTTGTTTGAGAGCCTGCTCGAGGCGGTCTCCCTGCGCTCTGTATCGCAAGCGTCGTGCCACTTCTGCTGAAACTCCCTGAAGGCCTTTAGACATCAGCGCTCGGGCGATTTCCAGCTTAAGGTTATGCCTACAGACAGTGGCGGATTTCCGCCTGCTCGCCTGATCTCGTCCTACAATTTGGCGGATATCCGCCTTGTTGCACCCGCCCGGGGTGGCTAACATCCGCCACTCAATGGACGAGGCCCCTCATGCGTGAACGAACCATCGCCAGTCACTACGCCCGAGCCGCTCTCGGCGGTGCTCGCCGGGCCGGCTACGATTATTCGGGCCTGCTGCAGCAGGTCGGCATCACTGCGGAACTGCTGAGCGAGCCCCGCGCCCGCATCGCCCCCGAGCAATTCACCCAGTTGTTGCAAATGCTGTGGCTGGCGCTGGATGACGAATACCTGGGCTTCGCCGAAGGCCCGAGCAAGCGCGGCACCTTCGCCATGATGTGCCACGCGCTGATTCACTGCCGCACCCTGGAGAAGGCTCTGGAACGCGGCTTATTATTTTATAGCCTATTCCCGCAGGGTCCGCGCTGGCGTCTGACACGTGAAGGGGAAATGGCCCGCCTGAGCCTGGACGATTCGCAACTCTGGGACCCGGATCACTTCCTCAGCGAATGCCTGCTGGTGATCTGGCATCGACTCGGCAGTTGGCTGATTGGCCAGCGCATCCGCCTGCACCAGGCCACCTTCAGCTACCCGACGCCGCCCCACGCCGGTGAGTACGACTTGCTGTTCCCCTGCCCGCAGGTATTCGCAGCGCCCACCAGCAGCCTGGTGTTCCCCAGCCGCTACCTGAGCCTGCCGTTGTTGCAGGACGAGCGCACCCTCAAGCATTTCCTCGAACGCTCCCCGGCCGACCTGCTGTCGCGGCCGGATGAAGGCGACAGCCTGAGCAGCCAGTTGCGCCGCCTATTGAGCCGCGACCGCACGCCCTGGCCTGACCTCGAAGCCGTCGCCCAGCACCTGCATATCAGCCCGCAGACCCTGCGTCGGCATTTGCGGGAGGAAGGCACCAGCTTTCAGGCGCTCAAGGATGAGTTGCGCCGGGACATTGCGATCTATCATTTGGGGCGGGCGGATTTGTCGTTGCAGGAAATCGCCGAGCAGCTGGGGTTTTCCGAACCGTCGGCGTTTCATCGGGCGTTCAAGAAGTGGACCGGGTTGACGCCGGGGGCCTATAGAGCACAAGAAACCTAGGTGTGTATTGATGCGACTGGCCTCTTCGCGAGCAAGCCCGCTCCCACATTTGACCGAGTTCCACCTTGGGAATGCCATCGAATGTGGGAGCGGGCTTGCTCGCGAAGAGGCCGGCACAGTCAATAAAGATCAAACAGCCGGGAAGTGGATCTTGAACGCAGCCCCACCCAGCGGTGAATCCCCAAGGGTCAGCCGGGCGCCATAGCTTTCAATGATGTCCTTGACCACCGCCAGGCCAATCCCCTGCCCCGGATGCTGGCGGTCGAGCCGCTCGCCCCGCTGCAGGATGCGCGCACGCTGGTCCGGCGGCACGCCGGGGCCATCGTCTTCGATGCACAACTCGGTGCCCTCCAGGCTTTCCTGCAAGGTGATGCGCACTTCGCTCAGGCACAGGCGATAGGCGTTCTCCAGCAGGTTGCCGAGCAGTTCCAGCAAGGCGCCCTTCTCGATCGGCACGTCGCATTCGTCCGGCAGTTCAAAGGCGACCTTCACGCCCTTATCGCGATAAACCTTGTCCAGCGTGTCGCACAGGCTTTGCAGCACCGGCTCCAGCCGCACCTGGTGGCGCACCAGGCCGCTTTTACGCAGGCTGGCGCGCTGCAATTGGTAGCTGATCTGCTGGCTCATGCGTTCGATCTGCGATTGCAGTACCCAGGCCTGGTCCCGATCTTCGGGGCGCTGGGCCATGTCTTCACTCACGCCTTGCAGCACCGCCAACGGGGTTTTCAGGCTGTGGGCCAGGTCATCCAGGGAATCGCGGTAACGGGTGCGTTGCTCCCGCTCGCTGTGGAGCAACCGGTTCAGGGAGCCGGTCAGGCGCAGCAGCTCGCGCGGGTGTTGCTCGCTGAGGCTTTCCCGGGTACCGCCTTCGATTTCATCCAGTTCCTGGCTCAGCCGGCGCAGCGCCTGCAGGCCCCAGGTCAGGCCCAGCCACAACAGGGTCAGCAGCACCAGCAAGGCGGCGCCGAAGCCCAGGTAAAGGTTTTCCCGCAGGCCTTCGAGGGTCAGTTGGTATTCACGCACCGGTTGCAGGGCGACGATACTGAACGCCGCGCTCTTGCCGCCCAGCAGCTTGACCTCGACGTCATAGACAAAAAATTCCTGGCCGTTGGCCTCGCGGATCCGCGCAAACTCGTTGCCGCGCCCGTCATAGCGCGGCTTGTAGTTGATGTTCTCTTCCTGGGTGGCGCGCGACCGCCAGACCAGATGGCCTTCGCGGTCATAGATGTAGCCCAGCAGGCGGCTGTCGGTGAGGTTGAAACGCTCGTCCGGCAGCTGCGCGGGCATCAGCAGGCGATTGTTTTCAACCCGGGCAGCCGAAATCAGCGTCGTGACATCCGACGCCAGGCGCTGCTCGATGGAGTCCTGCAGGGCCAGGCTGAAGGCGCCCTGCATGGCCGGCAACAAGGCCAGCATAAACAGCACGGCCAGGATGGTGGCCGCGAGCATCAAACGTACACGTAGCGAGCGAATCAACGGCAGCGCTCATTGAACAGGTAGCCCAGGCCACGCACGGTGTCGATCGGCTTGAAACCCGCCGGGCCTTCCAGCTTGCGGCGCAGGCGGCCCACCAGCACTTCGATCACGTTCGGATCACGCTCGTCGTCATCGGGGTAGAGCTGTTCCATCAGGCGGTCCTTGGCGACCACTTGCTGGTGATGCCGCATCAGGTATTCGAGGATGCGGTATTCGTAGGCGGTCAGCGCCAGTGGCTGTTCGTCGAGGGACGCCTGCTTGCGATTGAGGTCCAGCAGCAACGGCCCGGCGACGATGGTGGATTGGGTGAAACCGCTGGAGCGGCGCAACAGTGCGTTCATCCGCGCTTCCAGCTCTTCGAACTGGAACGGCTTGACCACGTAGTCGTCGGCACCTGCTGCCAGGCCTTCAACCTTGTCCTGCCAGTTGCCACGGGCGGTCAGGATCAGGATCGGGAAGGTCTTGGCCTGGGCGCGCAATTGGCGGATCAGGTCCAGGCCGCCCATGCCGGGCAGGCCCAAATCGATGATCGCCAGGTCGTGGTTGAATTGCCCGGTCTGGTACAGCGCCTCTTCGGCATTGGCGACGGCCTCGACCACGTGACCGCTGTCGGTAAGGCGGGTCAACAGGTGATGGCGCAGCAACGCCTCATCTTCGACAACCAGCAATTTCATAAAGCTCTCCAAGGCAAATCAACTTTCCAACTGGGGTATATCATAGCGGCCCTGCAGGTCTTGCTGGCGCAATTTACTGCCGTTGAAGTGACCTGACAGGTTTTCGTTGCCCACGCGATAGTCTGACTGCGGGGTGTGCTGGCCCAGGGACTGGCCCCATGGAGCCGCCTGTTCACCGGCATCCTCGAAGCTCACCCGCTGGAGAAGGCTGTAGGGTTTTTTGCTCTTCTCCTTGGAGAAACCCGCGAAACTCGAATCAGAGGCCTGGACGCCAGCGGTGGCGCTGAGCATGGTTAAGGCCAACATCAGCTTCTTGATCGCAGTCATGGTGCTACCTCATACGCTTGGGCTTTGGGTACGGGGCCAGACTACGCAGACGCCCCTGAACTCCCCCTGAACACTCTCTGAACCTGGGCTGAACCGAGGCCGGCTACTGTGTAAAGAGTTATTTACGTATCCCCGGCCGCAGGCTATCCAGCGGCCCTGCAACTCGGCAAAATACCCGGCATGAATTCCCTACCCGCCTGCTGCACCCCACTTGACGCCCATTGGCCGTTGCCCGATGCCTTGCCCGGCACGGTCTTGCTGAGCACCCGTTTTGACCCGGCCCTGCTGGCCATCGGCGATTTCCAGCGCAGCGCCGTGCCGCCACCCGCGAGCATCCAGCGTTCGGTGGCCAAGCGGCAGGCGGAGTTCCTGGCCGGTCGCCTGTGCGCCCGCGCGGCCCTGCAACAGCTGGACGGGCTGGATTGCGTGCCGGCGATCGGCGAGGACCGCGCGCCGGTCTGGCCCGCGCACATCAGCGGTTCGATCACCCACAGCACCGGCCATGCAGCGGCCATCGTCGCCCACAAGTCACAGTGGCGCGGGCTGGGGATGGACCTGGAGAACCTGCTGCCCCTGGAGCGGGCGGAACGCCTGGCCGGGGAAATTCTCACTCCGGATGAAATGCTGCGCATGGCCGCCGGGCCGCGGGAACAGGTTGCGCAACTGGTGACGCTGACGTTTTCGGCGAAAGAGAGCCTGTTCAAGGCGCTCTACCCGATCGTGCAGAAGCGCTTTTATTTTGAGCATGCCGAGTTGCTGGAGTGGTCGGATACCGGCCATGCGCGGCTGCGGTTGCTGACGGACTTGTCCGCAGAATGGTGCCATGGCAAGGAACTGGAGGCGCAGTTTGCGGTGGATGAGGGGCAGTTGTTGAGCCTGGTGGCCGTCCAGGCCTAGACCTTCTCCTGATCCCGTGGCCAACTCAGGCTGAAACACGCGCCACCCAGATTGTTGCTCTTGCTGATCAACGCCCGGCCGCCGTGCCAATAGATGATCCGCCGCACAATGGATAACCCCAGGCCGTGCCCACCCGACGCGCGGGTCCGGCTGTCATCCAGGCGCAGGAACGGCGTGAAAATCCGCTCCCAGGCACTTTCCGGTACGCCCGGCCCGTCGTCTTCCACGTCGATGCGGCAACGCACCTGGCCCACCTGGTAACTGATCAGCACCTGCCCCTGGGCGTGGCGCATGGCGTTGCTCACCAGGTTTTGCAGGGCACGGTGCAGGTAACGCGGCTCGGCCTCCACCCATGCATCGTCCCAATGTGCCGAGGACAGGCAGATGCCCCGCGCCACGTTGATTTCCGGGCGCAGCGGTGACAGTTCATCAATCACCTGATCCAGCAACGCATTGAGGTCGACCCGCTGGAAATTCAGTGCCGGCGCCCCCTGTTCCAGCCGCGCGTAGGTGAGCATTTCGTCCACCAGGCCATCGAGGTCCTGGATGTCGCTGTCCATGCCCTCCATATACTTGCGCCGCGCTTCAGGCGTGGCCGCGTCGCCGATCATCTCCAGGCCGAACCGCAGGCGCGCCACCGGGGTGCGCAGTTCATGGGACACCGCCCGCACCAGTTCGCGCTGGATCGCCAACAGGCGTTGCAGGTGCTCGGCCATGCCATTGAACGCTGCCGCCAGGCGCCCCACCGAATCGGCGCCGCGGGCCGGCACCCGCACTTCCAGGCTGCCTTTGGCGATGCGCGTGGCGGCGGCTTCCAAGCCACTCAGACGCCGCTCCAGCTGGCGCACCAATAGATAGACGATCAAACCGATCAAGGTCAGGCTGATCAGCGCAATCAGGATCAGCCATTGCGCCGGGTACGGATTCATCTGATACAGCGGGCCGATTTCCAGGACCCACGGCGTGCCGACCATCCCGGCAAATACCCGGATCGAATCCCCCCCCTTGCCCAGGGCCATCACGGTATCGCCTTCGGACACGCGGCGGCGCTGGTCTTCGTCCATATCAGCCTGATTGAGCATCACCAGGTGCATCTCGAAACCAAAGCCCTTGGCTTCCTTCAGGTCTGCGAGTTTCTGCGGTTGCTCCGCCACCGGGAAACGCACCAGCTCATCGGCCAGCAGGTAAATCGTCGCGCGGGCCAGTTGTTCGCTGATTTGCTGCACTTCACCGGTCAGCAACAGTTGCTCCTGGTCACTGACCAAGCGCAGCACCCTGGCCGCGTGAGGCCCGGTTTGCTCCACCAACACCTGGCCGCGTTGCAGACGGCTACGCTGGGTCAGGTCCAGATGCGCCTCGGCCACGGTCTGCAATTGCAGCGGGATACCCAGCAAGCGCTCCCACACCGCCAGGGCGCGGCGGCGCTCGATGGCACTCATGGGTTGCAGGTTGTCGCCCATCAGCGCGAAGGTGCCGTGGGCCAGGCGCTCGCGGTACTGGCCGCTACGCACTTCATTGAGCAGGTGCAAGGCCAGTACGCCGAGCAACGCCACCAGAATCAGCGCCGCGCACATGCCGCCGTAGATGCGCAGGAAGATTGAGTTCACGGCGTCAGGTCAGCCGCAGCTTCGGGGACGAACAGGTAGCCTTTGCTGCGAATGGTCTTGATCAGGCGTGGGTGGATCGGGTCGTCGCCGATTTTCGGGCGGATGCGCGAGATGCGCACGTCGATGGAGCGGTCCTGGCCGTCATAGCCAATGCCGCGCAAGGCGGTGAAGATTTCTTCCCGGGACAGGATCCGCCCGGCATTCGCCACCAGCAGCCACAGCAGGTCGAATTCGGCGCTGGTCAGCTCGATGCCGCCTTCGTGCAGCCAGGCTTCACGCAGGGCGTTGTCCACCACCAGCGGGCCGAATTGCAGGCGCCGCTGTTTTTCGGGGAGTGCCGGTTCGACGCTTTCGCTGCGCCGCAGCAGGGCCTGGATGCGTGCCAGCAACAGGCGTGGACGCACGGGTTTGCACACGTAATCGTCGGCACCCATGTCCAGGCCCAGCACCTGGTCCATGTCGTCGGTGCGCGCGGTCAGCATCAGGATCACCCCGTCGTAGTGCTCGCGCACCTTGCGGCAAATGCTCAGGCCGTCTTCACCGGGCAACATCAGGTCGAGGATCACCAGGTCCGGCTGCTCGGCGATGATCCGCGCCGCCGCGAGGGCACCATTACCTTCCACCGACACCCGCAAGCCGTTGCTCTCCAGGTAGTCACGGGTCAACTCGGCCAATCGCTCGTCGTCCTCGACAATCAATACCTGCCAGGCTTCTTGCTCCATGCGTTACCTCGGTTCTAATTATTGTAGGGGCGGGTTTGCCCGAGAAAATTCGAGGGCGCCGCGTTTATTCAGGTTTCCAGCGTCATCGTTGACGTCCTTCGCGGGCAAGCCCGCTCCTACAGTTGTCATGTAGGCGAGGCATAAACTGTATGGATAACCGCCGATTGTAGCAACGGGCCGGCCCTCTGCCACAAGCGCGCAAATGCGTTCGGACATCGTGTTTTTTTGTGATAGGGTTCGCGCCCGCAAAAATCCAACCGGTTGTTTTTACCTCGGAATATTCGGTGACAAACGGCGCAATGCAGCAGTACTGCGGCCTACACGGCCATTCCACGTTTCATACACATTTTACCCACAGCGTTATCCACAGGTAGTCCGTTGCTAAGCCCCCCAAAACGCATTATCTTGTAGGTCGTCGCCAAAAAAACCCTACATGTAGGGTTTTCAGCGAAAAGACCAAACACAAATCAGACAAGAAACTCAAGCTCTTTCTTGCTCCTGTTTGGTGAACTTAAGCCTTTTTCAGAAGACCAAACCGCGCACGCGGATGGCAGCCGCTTTCTGCCCCGATCAGGCGAAAACGGTACGGGTGTTGCAGTACGAAACTGTCACCCACCAGGAATACGGTAAGAGCCCCAAGGCTTGTAACCGAAGACTTCGGCATGGAAGCGGCGCGAACAGCTCCCTTCCTCCTGTCCCGAAGTTGTTATGCCAGGCCCCTGGCCTGTTGTAAGTGCTTCAGGACGGAACGGTGGGCACCGTGATGGTGCCCAAATAAATATAGAATGTGGAGACAACCCCCCATGCAAACCGACACAACTCGCGAGAACCCGCAGGGCTCCGTGCCGCAGGCCGCTGATTCGAACCTGGATCTGTCCGCCACCGCGCCCGGCCAATTGCGTGTGATCAAGCGTAACGGCACTGTCGTTCCTTACACCGATGACAAAATCACCGTCGCGATCACCAAAGCGTTTCTTGCAGTTGAAGGCGGCACCGCTGCTGCCTCGTCGCGCATCCACGACACCGTTGCCCGCCTGACCGAACAGGTCACCGCAACCTTCAAGCGTCGCATGCCATCGGGCGGCACCATTCACATCGAAGAAATCCAGGACCAGGTCGAACTGGCCCTGATGCGTGCCGGCGAGCAGAAAGTCGCCCGCGACTACGTGATCTACCGTGACTCGCGCGCCAAGGAACGTGCCGTACGTTCCCCGGCCGAAGAAGCTGCCGTACAAGCTCACCCGTCGATCCGCATCACCCTGGCCGACGGTACGTTTGCACCGCTGGACCTGGGCCGCCTGAACACCATCATCACCGAGGCCTGCGAAGGCCTGGAAGAAGTCGATGGCGACCTGATCCAGCGCGAAACCCTGAAGAACCTGTACGACGGCGTGGCCCTGACCGACGTCAACACCGCACTGGTGATGACCGCCCGTACCCTGGTCGAGCGTGAGCCGAACTACTCGTTCGTCACCGCGCGCCTGCTGATGGACACCCTGCGTGCCGAAGGCCTGGGCTTCCTGAAAGTCGCCGACAGCGCCACCCACCACGAGATGGCCGACCTGTACGCCAAGGCCCTGCCGGCCTACATCGCCAAGGGTATCGAATTCGAATTGCTGAACCCGATCCTGGCCACCTTCGACCTGGAAAAACTCGGCAAGGCGATCAACCACGAGCGCGACCAGCAGTTCACTTACCTGGGCCTGCAAACCCTGTACGACCGTTACTTCATCCACAAGGACGGGATCCGCTTCGAACTGCCGCAAGTGTTCTTCATGCGCGTGGCCATGGGCCTGGCGATCGAAGAGAAGCAGAAAGAAGACCGTGCCATCGAGTTCTACAACCTGTTGTCGTCCTTCGACTACATGTCGTCGACCCCGACCCTGTTCAACGCCGGTACCCTGCGTCCACAACTGTCCAGCTGCTACCTGACCACCGTGCCGGATGACCTGTCGGGCATCTACCACGCGATCCACGACAACGCCATGCTGTCCAAATTCGCCGGCGGCCTGGGTAACGACTGGACCCCGGTGCGTGCACTGGGTTCGTACATCAAGGGCACCAACGGCAAGTCCCAGGGCGTTGTACCGTTCCTCAAAGTAGTGAACGACACCGCCGTAGCCGTGAACCAGGGTGGCAAGCGCAAGGGCGCTGTCTGTGCCTACCTGGAAACCTGGCACATGGACATCGAAGAGTTCATCGAGCTGCGCAAGAACACCGGTGATGACCGTCGTCGTACCCACGACATGAACACCGCCAACTGGATCCCTGACCTGTTCATGAAGCGCGTCTTCGATGACGGCAAGTGGACCCTGTTCTCGCCATCCGAAGTACCGGACCTGCACGACCTGACCGGCAAGGCTTTCGAAGAGCGCTACGAGTACTACGAAGCCCTCACCGAGTACCCGGGCAAGGTCAAGCTGTTCAAGACCATCCAGGCCAAAGACCTGTGGCGCAAAATGCTCTCCATGCTGTTTGAAACCGGCCACCCATGGCTGACCTTCAAAGACCCGTGCAACCTGCGCAGCCCGCAGCAGCACGTGGGCGTGGTCCACAGCTCGAACCTGTGCACCGAGATCACCTTGAACACCAACAAGGACGAGATCGCCGTTTGCAACCTGGGCTCGATCAACCTGCCGAACCACATCGTCAACGGCAAGCTGGACACCGCCAAGCTGGAACGCACCGTGAACACCGCCGTTCGCATGCTCGATAACGTTATCGACATCAACTACTACTCGGTACCCCAGGCGCAGAACTCCAACTTCAAGCACCGTCCGGTTGGCCTGGGCATCATGGGCTTCCAGGACGCGCTGTACCTGCAGCACATTCCTTACGGTTCGGACGCTGCAGTCGAGTTCGCCGACAAGTCCATGGAAGCGGTCAGCTACTACGCGATCCAGGCTTCCTGCGACCTGGCCGACGAGCGTGGCGCCTACGAGACGTTCCAGGGTTCGCTGTGGTCCAAAGGTATCCTGCCGCTGGATTCGCAACAGATCCTGATCGAGCAACGTGGCCAGAAGTACATCGACGTTGACCTGAACGAATCCCTGGACTGGGCGCCGGTACGTGCCCGTGTGCAGAAAGGCATTCGTAACTCCAACATCATGGCCATCGCACCGACCGCCACCATCGCCAACATCACTGGCGTGTCGCAATCGATCGAACCGACCTACCAGAACCTGTATGTGAAATCGAACCTGTCGGGCGAATTCACCGTGATCAACCCGTACCTGGTTCGCGACCTGAAAGCCCGCGGCCTGTGGGACTCGGTCATGATCAACGACCTGAAGTACTACGACGGTTCGGTGCAGCAGATCGAGCGCATCCCGCAAGAACTCAAAGAGCTCTACGCGACCGCCTTCGAAGTGGACACCAAGTGGATCGTCGACGCCGCCAGCCGTCGCCAGAAGTGGATCGACCAGGCTCAGTCGCTGAACCTGTACATCGCCGGCGCATCGGGCAAGAAGCTCGACGTGACCTACCGCATGGCCTGGTACCGTGGCCTGAAAACCACTTACTACCTCCGTGCCCTGGCTGCCACCAGCACCGAGAAGTCGACCATCAACACCGGCAAGCTGAACGCTGTTTCCAGCGGCGGCAACCATGGTGATGATTCGGTTCTCGCGGCACCTGCCGGTCCAGCGCCAGTGCCAAAAGCCTGCGCGATCGACGAGCCGGATTGCGAAGCTTGCCAATAAGCTGAGCCCACCCTGGGTCTAACCACCCAAGGTTGAAAAACCCCCGATAGGCCTACGGCGTATCGGGGGTTTTCTTTTGTCTAGAACAACACCGTCGCCGTACCCGACTGAGGCACACCGCCTCGCCCCCCCCACAACTCAACACGACCGTTGATCACAGCCATGGAGTGGCCGCCATACTCCACCGTCCCCACCTTGCTGTTCCTGAGGTCGGCATCAGTGGCCGGCCTATAGTGGCCCTTGAGGCCCAGGCGATCCAGGCCT
The DNA here is from genome assembly GCF_013385495.1 of Pseudomonas sp. F8002. Classification (NCBI taxonomy): domain Bacteria; kingdom Pseudomonadati; phylum Pseudomonadota; class Gammaproteobacteria; order Pseudomonadales; family Pseudomonadaceae; genus Pseudomonas; species Pseudomonas sp. F8002. The sequence goes on from NZ_JACAPW010000023.1 coordinate 21,183, forward strand.
TCGCGCGCATGTTCCCCATCATTGAGACTCTCCATCGCTTGAAAGAAATTCATTCCCGTCCTGCCATCGTTGCCTTCTTTCATTGCCCTTTTGGCACTCGCGGCGTACATGAAGTTGGCATCAGTCATCATGGCTGGATCATCGCCCTTGAACTGTGCGTATTTGGCCGCCTGCTCCAGTTCGTTTTTTGACACGAAGACATGGACTCCATCGCGCATGGTTACGTCGAAGCCATTACCATTCTCCTTCACTTCCTTGAAAACATCGGTGGGCTTCTGGCCGAAGTGCATCATGGCGGCTTTTATCGCTGAAACGGTGATGCAGTTGCCGTCGGGGCCCTGACTGAATCCGCTCCAGATATTGCCCGGCTGGCCTTTCTCCGTACTTGGCTTTTGCCTGGGATTGCTGTTGTCAGGCTTGTAGTCGAAATGCTTTGAACCTTCAGTAGGCGTCAGGTTGCTCATGCGCTCGCTGGGGCCAAAATCATTTCTGTTAGCCCCGCCGCCGCCTCCTCCGCCACCGCCACCGCCCCTTGGCGAAGGTGCCGGCGCAGGAGCTGGTGCAGGAGCCGGCGGTGCGTCATCCGAGCCCGGGAACAACGCCTTCATCAGTTTCCTGAGGAAATCGAGCCAGTCTCCGACGGCAGCCTCTTCAATCAGCTTCTTGAGTATCTCCTCGAGTTTCTTATCACCGATCTCCTCTCGTAAAGCATTGAGTTTGTCCCGCAAATCCCGAGCGACCGGGCTCCCGGGCGTTCTATCGGCGTCCTCCAGCTCACGGAGCAGTTTTTTGACCGAGGCCTCGTTAGCGGCATCGGTGTTTTTCGAATCGCCCGGCCGGTCCGGCCTCGCACTGTCCTTAACCGAAAAATACACGCGCCTGCTGGCGTCCCCTGCAGCCGAAACACTCGCCATATCTCGCCCCCACCCATTCACCTGATCTCTCTTGGTTGCTTGGGTGGCAAAGCTGACGTAGGGCGTTCCACCAGATCCATGTCATCTGGTGTCCAGCCGGGCCGATCTACAGGCAAAAAAAAGCCCCTCACGCGAGGGGCTTTTCGGTAAAGCGAGTTAAAGCGACAACATCAGGTCATCTGAATGATGGTCTGCATGATGGTGCTTTGGGTGGAAATGGTCTTGGCGTTCGCCTGATAGTTGCTCTGGGCCTTGATCAGGTCCACCAGCTCGTTGGTCAGGTTGACGTTGGAGTTCTCCAGGGAGTTGGCCACGATCGAACCCAGGGTACCGACTTGCGGGGTGTCAAAACCCGGCTGGCCCGACGCGAAGGTTTCTTTCCAGGTGGTGCCGCCGGCTGGCTGCAGGCCCTGCTCGTTGTTGAAGCTGGCCAGGGAAATCTGGCCGATGGCCTTGCTCTGCTGGTTGCTGAACGTGGCGAACAGTACGCCGCTGCCGTCGATTTTCAGCCCGGTGATTTGCCCGGTGGCGTAGCCATCGGTGGTCGGCGGGTTGCGGTAGGTGGCGGAGTTGTACTGGGTGATGTTCCCCATGTTGACGGCCACGCCGTCTGCGTTGGCGGCCGCACCGTTAGGCGTCCAGACACCATTGACCAGGCCGCCCGGCTTCCAGTCGGAAATGGTCAGGGTGGTATTGGAAGCGGTGGCTGGCGGGGTAACGATCCCGGTGAGCTTGCCGGAGGTGTCAAACGACAGCGTCGAGGCAACTGGCGCCTTCACGTCAGTACCGGTGCCGCTGATCGGCGAGCCGTCAGGGTTGCGCCCATCGATCAGGGTGTAGGACTTCCAGGTGTTGGAGTCGGTCTTCACCAGGTACTGCACCATCGGATGCGCGTTGCCCTGCGTATCGTACAGCGTGGTGGAATATTGAGTGGTGAAGCTGTCCGATTTGGTCGGATCAAACGGGTGCGCCGTCTGGTCGATCGCCGTCTCGGAGGAGTTCAGGTTACTGGTGGAATCCACCTTGCTCGAAGCCTTCGGTGGCAGGTACGACAGGTTGAGCTGCAGGTCGGTCAAGCCGCCCTTCTGGATGTTGCCATCGGCATCCGCTGCGTAGCCTTGCAGGCGCGAGGTGCCGGTGTTGTTGGTGATGTAGCCGTCCTTGTCGGCCCGGAACGCACCGTTGCGGGTGTATTCCAGCGAACCGTCGCTGCCCTTCTGCACGAAGAAGCCGCCGCCCTGGATCGCCATGTCGAGCGTGCCGCCGCTGTTGTTGACGTCACCCTGGGTGAACTGCTGGGACACGGCCGCCAGGTTCACGCCATTGCCGATGCTGTTCTGGCCGGTACCCAGCTTGGAAGCCGCGTAGATATCCGCGAATTCTGCACGGGACGACTTGAAGCCGGTGGTCGCGACGTTGGCGATGTTGTTGCCCGTCACGTCCAGTTGTTTGTTGGCCGCATAGAGGCCGCTTAGGCCGATGTTAAAAGACATTGTTCTCTCCTTTTGCCGTATTTAGCCGGCTCTATGTACCGATAGTCTGAATTTGCGACAGCTTGATACTGCCCAGGCCGCCCGCCAGGTTCAGCACCATTTCAGCGCCGTTCGTGCCCAGGGTTACGCTGGTCACCGTTGCCGGCAGCGAGGTGGCGAGGGCCACCGAGTCACCCTTGTCATTCTTGGTGGTGGCATTGAAGGTGTAGGTGCCGGGTGGCGCCGTCTCACCCGCATCGGTCTTGCCGTCCCAGACGAAGCTGGAGTTGCCGGCGCTCTGGGCGCCCATGTCGATGGTGCGAACGACGTTGCCGTCCTTGTCGGTGATCTTGACGGAGACGTTGCCCGTCGCCGCCGTCACCGCCACGGAACCGGTCATGCTCTTGCTGGTATCCACCATCGCCTTGTCGGTCTGGGTGATGACCGAACGCCCCACCAGCGACGAAGCCTGCAGCGCCTGGGAGGAGCTGAAGTTGCTGGAAATCGCATTCACCGAGTCATTCAGGTTGTTGATGCCTTCCAGACTGCTGAACTGCGCCAACTGTGCGACGAACGCGCCATTGTCCTGGGGCGACAGCGGGTTCTGGTTTTTCAGCTGGGTCACCAGCAATTGCAGGAACGCGTCCTTGCCCATCGCCTGGTTGCCCGTCGCCGACTTGGCGGCGTCACCGACGCTGGTGTTATCTGTCGCCGTCTTGACCTTGGAGTTAAAAAGGTCCTGGACTGCCGTGTTCGTCGAATTGTTATCAACAATGGCCATTATTTGGCGCCCCTTATCACTGACCCAGGGTCAGGACCTTCTGCATCATGGTTTTGGCGGTGTTCATCATTTCCGCGTTGGTCTGGAACGAGCGGCTGGCGGAAATCATGTCGGCCATTTCCTCGACCACGTTGACGTTGGGGTAGTACACGTACCCTTTTTCGTTCGCTGCAGGGTGATTCGGCTCGTAGCGGGCTTCGAGGTTGCTCTGGTCTTCGACCACACCGAGCACCTGCACGCCCTGGCCTGCGGCATCCTGGTTCTGGAACAGCGAATCGCCGCTGCCACTCTGGCCGCCCTGGCCGCCCTGGCCGCCCTGGAACATGGTGGCGAACACCGGGTGCCGGGCACGGTAGGTCTGGTCGATGCTCGAAGACACGGTCTCGGCGTTGGCGATGTTACTGGCGACGGTGTTGAGGCGCGTGGTCTGCGCACTCATGCCACTACCGGCAATATTGAAAACACTGGCGAGGGACATGGCTTATTCTCCACGCAGGGCTGACATCAGCCCTTTGAATTTGCTGTTGAGCAGGGTGAAGCTGGCCTGGAAGTTCACTGAGTTCTCGGCGTAGGCCGATTGCTCCAACTGGGCGTCCACGGTGTTCTGGTCGATCGACGGCTGCATCGGCGTGCGATACAGCAGCGACTCGTCACCATTGCCCAGGCCTTGCGCCTCGATATGACGGCTGTTGGTCATGTTCAGGGCGAAGGTGCCGTTCTTGGTCTTGTCTTGCTGGGCGGCGAGCACGGCAGAGAAGTCCAGGTCCCGAGCCTTGTAGTTCGGGGTGTCGGCGTTGGCGATGTTGTTGGCCAGGACTTCGGCACGCTGGGCGCGAAAGCCCAGTGCTTGTTCGTGGATACCGAGCGCTTTATCGAAGCTGATGCTCATGGCGGAAACCTTTAGGGGCTGACCTGCTTTTCGTAACAAGGATTTAGCAAGGGCCATGCCAAGTTGCTTGAGCCCCGTAAATCAAGGGTTTGCGAGGGAATTGCCGGCGGCAATGCCAGAAAAGCGGCAAAGGGTTTCCGCGAAACGCCAGTAAAGCGGCAATGAGGGCTTGCCGCTTTGCGGCCATAAAAAAAGGGAGGCCTGTGCAGGCCTCCCTTTTTGTTCAAGCACTCATCACTTGGCCTGGTAAATGATTCCAGGACTGCACTGCACCATCTGGTAATGATCCGGCAAACCGTTCAGCGCCTCGGAAGCCCCCAGGAACAGATAACCGCCACGCTTGAGGGTGCCGTGGATGCGCAACAGAATGTCTTTCTTCACCTCGGCCGAGAAGTAGATCAGCACGTTGCGGCAAAACACCATGTCGAACTTGCCCAGGCTGGCATAACTGTCCAGCAGGTTGAACGAACGAAACTCCACCCGGCTCTTGATCGGCGCCTTGACCGCCCAACGCCCTGCCCCCTTGGGGTCGAAGAAACGCTGCAAGCGCTCCTGGGACAACCCGCGCCCCAGCGCCAGGCTGTCGTACTCGCCGGTCTTGCAGTTGGTGAGCATGGTACCGGACAAGTCCGTGGCCACGATTTGCGCCCCGGCTTTCAACTGGCCCATGTTGGTCCGCTCGAACTCGTCGATGGACATCGAAATCGAATACGGTTCCTGTCCCGACGAACAGGCCGCCGACCAGATGCGCAGGCGCTGGCCGGGAGCGGCCTTGATCGCCTCGGGCAGCACCTTGTTCTTGAGCACTTCAAACGGATAGGTATCGCGAAACCACAATGTTTCGTTGGTGGTCATGGCGTCGACCACCATCTCCTTGAGCCCGCTGCGCGGCTGGCCCTGGATCCGTTGCACCAACTCCCCGAGGGACTTGATGCCTTGCTGCTCCATCAGTTTGTTGAGACGGCTGGATACCAGGTACTGCTTGTTTTCACCGAGCAATATGCCACAGGCCTTTTCCAGGAAGACCCGGAACTGTTCGAAATCCAAATTACCCGTAGACAATGATACCGCCTCTTAAATCGTGTGACCGCCAGGGAAAAGGCCCCTAGCCGTGATCTGCTGCCTTGATCCGGTCGACTACCCGGGATGCCAGGTCATCAGGGCGGAATTTGGCCAGGAAGTCATCGGCACCGACCTTCTTGACCATCGCCTGATTGAATACACCCGACAACGAAGTATGCAGGATGATATGTAGTTTTTGCATGCGTGGGTCGTTGCGTATCTCGGCCGTGAGGGTGTAGCCGTCCATTTCCGGCATCTCGATGTCGGAGATCATCATCAGGAATTCTTCTTCCGGCTTCTTGCCCTCATCCACCAGCTTGCGCAGGTAATCCAGGGCCTGGCGACCGTCATTGAGCGCGACCACTTCGACCCCAACGGTCTGCAGGCAACGGGACACCTGCTTGCGCGCAACCGAAGAGTCGTCCACCGTCAGCACCCGCAGCGAGATCGCCTTGTGCGCGGTTTCGGCGTCTACCACACCCACCGATATCGCCTCGGAGGTCGGGGCCACTTCGGCGAGGATTTTCTCCACGTCGATGATTTCCACCAACTGGTTGTCGACCCGCGTCACCGCCGTGAGGTAGTGATCGCGACCGGTGCCCTTGGGCGGCGGATGGATCTCTTCCCAGTTCATGTTGACGATGCGCTCCACCGAGCGCACCAGGAAACCCTGGGTCTTGGTGTTGTACTCGGTAATGATCACGAACGGGCTCTCGCGGTCCTGCAACCCCGCCGAACCGGTGGCCATTGCCAGGTCAAGAATCGGGATGGTCGCGCCACGAATGTTCGCCACACCGCAAACCACCGGGCTGGACTTGGGCATTATTGTCAGCTTGGGACACTGCAGCACTTCGCGAACCTTGAAGACATTAATCCCGTACAGCTGCTTGCCGTCCAGACGGAACAACAGCAACTCCAGGCGATTCTGCCCCACCAGCTGTGTGCGCTGGTTCACTGAATCCATTACACCGGCCATGCCCAGACTCCTACGCTAAAACTTAGGGGTACGACGCGTACCCAACACTAAACGGCACGAGCTTTGCTTTTTTATTGGCCATGGACATCAAAACGACAGTTTCCCGACGCCTCCGATCCCCACAGTACCGCAGATTGCTCTGCGTCTCGATGGCGTTGCTTGCCTTGGCTACGGGCCAGCCGGCCCGCGCCGATAACGTCACCTTGCCTGATCTGCTTATCGGCGTCACTCAAGGCTTTCTTGAGTTCACTGTAGAAGATTATCTGGCCACGACGCAGACACCGGGCCGCTACGAAATCCAGGTCAACCAGCTGGATCCGCGCCTGCGCATGCCCATGTGCGACAGAGAATTGACAGCTTCCCTGGAAAGCCCCGCCCAGCCCATCGGGCGCGTGACCGTGAAAGTGCGCTGCGAAGGCGCCTCGCCCTGGACGGTGTTCGTGCCCGCCCAGGTCAAACTGTTTCGCGAAGTGGTGGTGGTGACGCGCCCGCTGAAACGTACCGGAATCATTGGTTATGATGACGTCGCGATGCGTGAGCGCGACATCAGCATGATCACCCAGAGCTACCTCACGTCCCTTGACCAGGCACTCGGGCAGAAACTTACCCGACCAATGGTTGCTGACCAGGTGATTACCCTGGTCCATCTCGAGCAGGCCGAAGTCGTGCGCAAAGGTGACCAGGTGGTGATTTCCGCCAGCAGCGGTGGCCTGAATGTAAAAATGCCGGGGGAAGCCCTGTCCAACGGCGGCATGAGTGAACAGATTCGCGTCAAGAATCTGAATTCCAACCGCGTGATCAAGGCCCGGGTGACTGCGCCGGGGCAGGTTGAGGTGGCTTTATAGATCACTGGCATCGGACGCCAGCTTTTCCTACACTGTGCGCAAAGCGGCATCGCGCATAGGTTTATTGTCAATCGAGCCTAAAGTTTGTCCGGGTATGGCCGAAAACATGGCAAGCGTCCAAATACCCAGAGGTTTTTTTAACATGGTCATCGATTTCAGTCGTTTGAATAACGCCCTGCCAACGCCCGGTTCTTCGCGCACCAACGGTGCCAAAGACAGCGTTGAAGCCAAGTCCCAGCCTCTGCCTGCCAAGACAGAACAGGCCGGTGCAAGCCAAAGCGGGGAATCGGTACACCTGAGCAATGAGGCTCAACAGTTGCAGAAGGTCACTGACTCGCTGAGCGATCAGCCAGTTGTCAATAAAGCCCGTGTGGCCGAATTGAAACAGGCGATTGCCGATGGCAGCTATAAGGTCGACAGCAACCGTGTAGCCAGCAAACTGCTTAACTTCGAAGCCGAGCGCTAGGCAAAGGCCTGCGCCAGGCTTTTGGACGCTTAAACCCCAAGGCCAGCCATGCACGACGAAAACTTGCTACAACTGATCATTGAAGACCTGCCTCCCGCACAGCAGCTGCTGGAGCTCCTTCGAGAAGAATCACTGGCCCTGTACGGCCGGGACATGCGCATGCTGGAAGAAATCCTGGCGCGCAAGCAATCGCTGATCGTCCTGCTGGAACAGCACGGCAAGAAGCGCAGCCAGATTCTGATCAGCCTGGGCCTCACGGCCGACCACAAGGGCCTGGAACAACTCGCCAGCCACTCCACGGTGGGCGACCAGTTGCTGGCCCAGAGCAAAGAACTCAACCAGTTGCTGACCCTGTGCCAGGAAACCAACCTCCTCAACGGCCAGGCCATCCAGCTTCAGCAAGCCACGACCGCCAATCAGTTGCGTATCCTCCACGGCGGCGAGCCTCCGGCTCTCTACAACGCTCAAGGCTCCACCTCACGCCTGGCCAAGCCAAGCACCCGCAGCCAAGCCTGAAACCAGTTTGAGCGCGCCCTATCCAAGTCGCGCCACATACTGGCAAAATGACAGCACTTGCGTGTAGTCGTATTTTGTCTGGAGATGGAAGAACCGTGTTCAACACCCTTAACGCGGAAGATGCTCCGCAGCCCCCCAAGGTACTCACCACGCCGCTGGAAATCGCTGGCACCTTGCGGATGCTGCAAGAAAGCCATGATCCGCTGATCATCACCTTCCATGAACGCAACCAGCGGTTTCAAAGCTACCTGGTGGAAATCGACCGGGACAGCAAGACACTGGCCCTGGACGAAATGGTCCCGCGCGACGGCGAACGCTACCTCGAGAATGGCGAAGCTTTCCGGATCGAAGGTTTTCACGAGGGGGTGCGGGTAGCCTGGGAAAGCAACGGCACCCTGACCCTCGATGAAGCCGGCGGCCACCGCATTTACCGCGGCAGCATGCCTGGCGAGGTGATTTACCATCAGCGTCGCAACGCCTTCCGCGCGGCGCTGAAGCTGGCGCAACTGGTGAGCGTCGAACTGGGCGGCGACAAACTCAAGGCCCCCATCAGCGGCAAGTTGCTGGATATTTCCGCCACCGGCTGCAAATTGCGCTTCGAAGGGGATATTTCCGAGCGCCTGCAACTGGGTCAGGTCTACGACCGATTTATCGCCGCGCTACCCTTTGGCAGCATGACCACCTCGGTAGAACTGCGTTACCTGCACTTCGAAGAAAGGATCAACACCACCTTCGCCGGCCTACGTTTTCATAACATGAGCGGGCTGGTGCAGCGTCAGGTCGAGCGGTTTGTGTATCAACTGCAGCGTGAAGCGCGCCGGTTTGACAAGGACGACGACCTTTAAACAATAAAGGTCGCGACAAAAAAACGGGCAGTCCCTCAAGGGGGCTGCCCGTTTTTGCTTTCAGGGGCGCGCCCTGCTCAAGTCGTGGGGGTGATCATCCGGGTCCGGATGCTCTGGTGGCTCGGTGACAGGCTCCGGCTGATCCAGCTCGGGATCGACTTCCGGCTCGGGATCCACAACGGCGGTCTGCATCTGGTCCTGCACCACCTGTTCGTCCACTCGCGGATCGAGGCATGCTACCAGGGGCGAGCTGGACATGCTGTCGGGCATCGCCACGTGATGCAGGGGTGCGTCGTCCACCTGATGCAGGTTGGTGACCGCCTTGGGCCGGATGCGCCACACCAGGATCAATGCGCACACGCTGAAAAACGCATACAGCATATGGCTGCCGAACAGCTTCATCACCACACCGGCCAACAGCGGGCCGACACTGGCGCCGATGCCGTAGGTCACCAGCAACATCGCAGTGAGCGACACCCGGCGATCACCCTCGACGTGGTCGTTGGAAAAAGCCACAGCCAGCGGGTACAGGCAGAACTGCACCAGGGAACAGAGAAAGCCCGCGACGAACAGCACTTCCAGTGGTACCTGGGTCATGATCGCCAACGGCAACGCGGCCACCGCCAGGCACAAGGCGAAACAGCGAATCAACAGCGCGCGGTCATATCGATCGGACAGCCAGCCCAATGGCCACTGCACCAGCAGCCCGGCGAAAATGCAGCTACCCATGAACAGGCCGACCTGCTCGGTGGTCAGCCCTTGCTGAGACGCGTACAGCGGCGCCAAACCGTAGAACGAGCCGACGATCAGCCCGGCCCCCAACACCGTACTGAGGGACTGCGGCACCCGCTTGATAAAGAAGCGCGGCTCCATCGGCGCCGGATGCAGCGGCGCCGGGTGAATGCGGCGAGTCATGGCCACCGGCACCAGGCACAGCGCAAAACACAGCGCGACCAGCATCAGCAACTCAAGCCCCAACTGCGGGTGCATCACAAGGATCAACTGGCCCAGCACCAGGCCCAGGTACGAGGCGATCATATAGCCGCTGAACACCGCACCGCGTTGCTTGGCTTCAGCTTGTTCGTTAAGCCAGCTCTCGATGACCATGTACTGGCACATCATGCCCAGGCCGACAATCATCCGCAGCACAATCCAGGCTGGCAGCCAGTTGATCAGCCCGTGGCCCAACACCGCCGCGCCGACGATCCCGGCACAGGTGGCGTAGGCCCGGATATGCCCGACGCGGCCAATCAGGCGGTGACCGATCTTGCCCCCCAACACCAGGCCAAAATAGTTGGCGGCCATCAACGCACCGACCCACAGGCTGTCGACGTGATCTGCCGCCAGGCGCAAGGCCAGGTAAGTACTGAGCAGGCCAGAGCCGATCAGCATCATCAGGGAAGCAAAATAAAGGGCTCGAAAAGGTTTCCAGATCTGGCGCATCGGCGTTCCGAGCGGCTCCTTGCTGTGGGTGTCAGGACTACCGGAATGATAGTCCCGGGTCGTCGGGTCCGGACAGCCAAAACACGCGGTTGCCGGGGAATATTTTGCTCATGCCAATTGGCTACGTGTCAGACGCTCGCCAGTCACCCGCGAGGTACAGGATGCAGACGAATACTTGCGCCGCCCCGCTCTTGCCTCCCGTGTGAACCTCAAACGCGGGCAAGGTTCGGTTGGTGTTTGAAAAGACTGCCACACTCAAACGCCCGGCCACAAAAAAGCCCCGCCAGATAAATCTGATCGGGGCTTGCGGACGTCGAGGCCGCTTGGGCAGCAACGGTGAAGTGGTGTCCCAGGGCCGGTTCGAACGGCCAACCTTCCCCTTAGGAGGGGGATGCTCTATCCAATTGAGCTACTGGGACTAATGACAGCCAACCGGCGATGGGCACGGCGACGGACGGCGTGCATGTTAACGGCGCAGGTGAATTTTGTCATGTCGTCCGTTGGCTTTTTGAGTGTAGGCCCATGCCAGTGACAGCCGGTGGTATTGCGCTCAACGATTACGGACGGTTCGGACCATCGTGCAAAATGCACTCCCCCAAAATGCCATCATTGCAAATTGCAACAGCATGGCAATCTGGACACTATATAAATGTTTGATTTTAAAGGATTTATTTTCAATTAAAGACTGGCACGACACCTGCAATCCTTTATCCTACAAATACAGTCCGGCCCAGCCATCTGCGGAGAACATGCACATGAACAGCGCACTTCTACTAGCCCTCAATACCGTTGCACTGGCTGCGCTGGTGATGTTCCATTTTCAGTCCACCACTTCCGACGACGCCGCACAGGTCAGCCAGGCGATTCCCCACCACCTGCAGCAGCGTCCGCAACTGGCTGTCATGAAGCCGAACATGCAATCCCCACTGCAACTGACCCAGGGCACTCAAGCTGCTCCTGCCACTGAACACTGGGTTTTCTGAACCGCTTACCGGAGCATTCCATGAACAAGTCCGCCTGGCTGTTTCTGACCCTGGCACTGGCCGCCGCCGGCCTCGGCCTGAACGTATTGTCGCAAGACGTACAGACAGTCTCCTTCGTCGCCGCCGGCGTGTTTGGCAGTCTGTGGGTATTGGCAGTCTTCATTGGTCGCCGCATCAAATTCGATCCCGTACTGCGCTGAATCCCCCCGCTCGTCGCCCTCGCTAAAATCGCTCCCACGCCTCGGCTTGTCCGTCCGGACAGCCGACCATATGTCGCTCCGCATTCGTAAATTGGCAATTTGCCACTAATCTTAAAGTTAAGGGCAAAAGGCCATATTGCTATAGGATGTGCGCCCGAAAAGCCTTTTGCGCCCAGGGTCTGCGGGCTCAACACTCATTTGGGTGCGTCCGCGGAAAGTTTTCCAACCAGTCCGCAAATTTTGAAATGAGTACTGGCATAAAGCCGGTAGCCGGTTCAATATTTGTCACAGAATTGACGCCAAGGAACTGGCAAATCTGAGGCATGATGCGGCCTCTTTGCAATTCAGGTTGAACATTTGGCAGCAAACCTTGTCCTAACATGCATCTTGCGGCCAATTCCAAAAACCGCTCCCCTGAACTAACCGGTTAAATATATGCGCCCATTGAAACAGGCAATTTATTCCAGCCGTACGGCTGACAAGTTCGTCGTACGTCTGCCAGACGGAATGCGGGAACGCATTGCCGAGGTGGCTCGCAATCATCACCGCAGCATGAACTCCGAAATCATCGCACGCCTGGAACAAAGCCTGATTCAGGAAGGTGCGCTGGGCGACGAGCTGAGCATGCGCCTGGACAGCCCCGAGCTGTCACTGCACGAACGCGAACTGCTGCAGCGTTTTCGTCAGCTCTCCCACCGCCAGCAAAATGCTCTCGTCTCGCTGATCGCCCACGACGTTGAGGCAGCTGCAGAAGCCAACTGATTGGCAACTGAAAGCTGAAAGCCAGCCATGCGCTGGCTTTTTTTTGCCCGGGATTTGGTCAGGAAAGGATCAAGGGGCAAATGCCCCCGATCCATGGAAGGGATCAAAGCAGGAAGATGGTTGCCAGGCCCAGGAAGATGAAGAAGCCGCCACTGTCGGTCATGGCCGTGATCATCACACTGGCGCCCATCGCCGGGTCTCGTCCAAGGCGCACCAGGGTCATTGGAATCAGAACCCCCATCAACGCTGCCAGCAGCAGGTTAAGCGTCATGGCCGCCGTCATGACCACGCCGAGCGACCAGCTGCCATACAGCAGGTACGCCACGATACCGATGACACCGCCCCACACCAGGCCGTTGATCAGCGCGACCGCAAGCTCCTTGCGCATCAAACGCTTGCCATGCCCGGTCCCCACCTGATCCAGCGCCATGGCGCGGACGATCATGGTAATGGTCTGGTTACCCGAGTTACCGCCAATACCCGCCACAATCGGCATCAGTGCAGCCAGGGCCACGAGCTTCTCGATGGAGCCTTCAAACAGGCCGATCACCCGTGAAGCAATAAACGCGGTAATCAAATTCACCGCCAGCCAGGCCCAGCGGTTACGCAGGGACTTCCAGACCGACGCAAAAATATCCTCTTCTTCCCGCAGACCGGCCATGTTGAGGACTTCGCTTTCGCTCTCCTCACGAATCAGGTCGACCATTTCATCGATGGTCAGACGGCCGATCAGCTTGCCGTTCTTGTCGACCACCGGGGCCGAGATCAAGTCATAACGCTCAAACGCCTGGGCCGCGTCGTAAGCGTCTTCGTCCGGATGGAAACTCACCGGGTCACTGGCCATGACGTCCGCGACTTTTTTGTCCGGATCATTGACCAGCAGGCGCTTGATCGGCAGTACGCCCTTGAGGATCCCTTCGTAGTCGACCACGAACAGCTTGTCGGTGTGGCCTGGCAGCTCTTTCAACCGGCGCAGGTAGCGCAGAACCACTTCCAGGCTGACGTCTTCGCGGATGGTGACCATCTCGAAGTCCATCAACGCACCGACCTGCTCCTCGTCATAGGACAACGCCGAGCGCACACGCTCGCGCTGCTGGCCATCGAGGGTTTCCATCAGCTCATGGACGACGTCACGCGGCAGCTCGGAAGCCAGGTCAGCGAGTTCGTCGGCATCCATGTCCTTGGCGGCCGCCAGGAGCTCGTGATCGTCCATGTCGGCGATCAGGGTTTCACGGACCGAGTCGGATACTTCGAGGAGGATGTCGCCGTCGCGGTCAGCCTTGACCAACTGCCAAAGGGTCAGGCGGTCATTCAGCGGCAAGGCTTCGAGGATGTAGGCAACGTCGGCGGAGTGCAGGTCATCGAGCTTGCGTTGCAACTCGACAAGGTTTTGCCGGTGGACCAGGTTCTCGACCCGGTCATTGTTCGCGCCTTCCTGGCGATGCGTCAGGTCTTCGACCACGCGCTGGCGCTGCAGCAGCTCGACGACTTGAGCCAGGCGATCCTGCAGGCTTTCTTGTGTTTTCTTTACTTCAACTTCGGTCATAGGCGAACTCCACTCCCAGCAGCGGGGCACGCCGGAAGGATCAATCAGTCAATTCATGATTGGTAAAACGGGGTACTGAGTAACTACTGGGTAAGTCCATGGAGGTGTTCCACAAGCCCCGGCGGGGCTGACGGGCGCAATGATACACTGGGCGGCCGCGTTTAACGTCAAAAAACTGGAAAGAACAAGCGCTTGCGACACAAAGCTGAGCATTGGCCACACATATGAACTGCGACGACGCAGCTTGAGAGGAAAACACATGGGCGGGAGAAAAAGGCGCCCCGGGAAATAAAAACCCCAGACGGCAAAAAGCCCGCACTAGGCGGGCTTTTTGTTGTTTGGTGCACTCGACAGGATTCGAACCTGTGACCGCTCGGTTCGTAGCCGAGTACTCTATCCAGCTGAGCTACGAGTGCAGATTGTGTTTTTAGACCAGATCACAACTGGTTGAAGCCAAGTTACCTGCATTGCTGCAACTAACTCTTAAATGGTGCACTCGACAGGATTCGAACCTGTGACCGCTCGGTTCGTAGCCGAGTACTCTATCCAGCTGAGCTACGAGTGCATTTGTTGCCGCGCATTATAGGCCGTTCAATCTCTATGTAAAGCTATTTTTTCGTTTAGTTTCAACAACTTAGCGAAAAAACCAGATTGCAACGTACTAAGCAAATAATGGCGGAGAACGGGGGATTCGAACCCCCGACACCCTTTTGAGGTGTACTCCCTTAGCAGGGGAGCGCCTTCGGCCACTCGGCCAGCTCTCCGCAACACGGGGCGTATATTAACCAGCTTCATCCCCGTTTGCAAACATAAAAAACGATAAAAATTAATGGCTTGGTTCTTCGTCCTTCTCTTTCTTGATCCGCAGGTAGATTTCCTCGCGGTGGACAGCCACCTCTTTCGGAGCGTTAACCCCGATACGCACTTGATTGCCTTTGACGCCGAGCACGGTCACGGTGATTTCGCCATCACCAATAATCAGGCTTTCTGCGCATCGACGAGTCAGAATCAGCATACCTTTCTCCTCACGCATTTCATTTCGGGAACAACAGTCTGCAAAAAAAAGGCATTCGACCTACAACCAAATGGCCATAGCCCTACACGCCTAAGTATTGTCGAGCGCAGGTAAAAGAACAGGTCTTAACCACACACCCGGCAAAAAAATGAAAGGCGCGGATAACCGCGCCTTCCCGGCAACGCATCACTCGCCCTGTCGGGCCGGAGCGTCCAGCTCAAAAGCGGTATGCAGTGCGCGTACAGCCAGTTCCAGGTACTTCTCTTCGATCACCACCGACACCTTGATTTCCGATGTGGAGATCATCTGGATGTTGATGCTTTCCTTGGCCAGGGCTTCGAACATGCGGCTGGCAACGCCCGCATGGGAACGCATGCCCACGCCCACGATCGACACCTTGGCAATCTTCGTATCGCCGACCACTTCACGGGCGCCGATTTCCTTCGCAGTGTTCTGCAGGATCCGCTCCGCCGCATCGTACTCGTTGCGGTGCACGGTGAAGGTGAAATCGGTGGTGTTATCGTGCGAGACGTTCTGCACGATCATGTCGACTTCGATGTTCGCGCCACTGATAGGGCCCAGGATCTTGAAAGCCACGCCCGGGGTGTCTGGCACGCCACGGATAGTCAGCTTGGCTTCATCACGGTTGAAAGCGATACCGGAAATGATCGGCTGTTCCATGGATTCCTCTTCATCAATAGTAATGAGGGTGCCCGGACCCTCCTTGAAGCTGTGCAGTACGCGCAGCGGAACGTTGTATTTGCCGGCGAACTCAACGGCACGGATCTGCAACACCTTGGAACCGAGGCTGGCCATTTCCAGCATCTCTTCGAAGGTGATCTTGTCCAGGCGCTGGGCCACGGACACGACCCGCGGGTCAGTGGTGTAGACGCCATCCACATCGGTGTAGATCTGGCATTCGTCAGCCTTCAGGGCTGCCGCCAGGGCCACGCCAGTGGTGTCGGAACCGCCACGACCGAGGGTGGTGATGTTGCCGTGCTCGTCGACGCCCTGGAAACCGGCGACAACTACCACACGACCGGCTTTCAGGTCAGCGCGAATCTTCTGGTCATCAATCTGCAGGATGCGGGCTTTAGTGTGCGCGCTATCCGTAAGAATGCGGACCTGGTTGCCAGTGTAGGACACCGCCGGCACACCACGCTTGTTCAGCGCCATGGCCAGCAATGCGATGGTCACCTGCTCACCGGTGGAAATGATCACGTCCAGTTCACGGGGAACCGGTTGCTGATCGCCACTGATTTGCTTGGCCAGATCGATCAGGCGATTGGTCTCGCCGCTCATGGCCGACAGCACCACCACCAGGTCATCGCCGGCATCGCGGAATTTCTTAACCTTGTCGGCGACCTGCTCGATTCTTTCGACAGAGCCGACCGAGGTGCCTCCAAATTTCTGTACGATCAAAGCCATTTCTAAGCCGCCTCAGCCCGTAAAGGGGCGCCTGTTATTCAATCAACCAGCACTGACTGAGCCCGCGACTAGACCACGGGCTCATTAACAGCGCCTTAAATACCTGCCTCGACAAACGGCACGGTCAGGGCCAGGGCCGCGTCCAGGGCGCCGGCGTCAACACCACCGCCTTGCGCCATGTCCGGACGACCACCGCCCTTCCCGCCCACTGCCGCGGCGGCTTGCTTCATCAAATCACCGGCCTTGAGTTGGCCAGTCAGGTCCTTGGTTACACCGGCAACCAGAACGACCTTTTCCTCATGGACACTGCCGAGCAGGATCACTGCGCGGCCGAGCTTGTTCTTCAACTGATCGACCAAGGCCAACAGCGCCTTGCCGTCCTGACCGTCCAGGCGTACGGCCAGCACTTTCACACCCTTGACGTCCAGGGCAGAAGCCGACAGATCGTCGCCCGCCGCGCTGGCCGCCTTGGCCTGCAACTGCTCCAGCTGTTTCTCCAGCTGACGGTTGCGCTCCAGTACGCCGGAGAGCTTGTCGATCAGGTTGTCGCGGCTGCCCTTGACCAGGCCGGCCGCTTCCTTGAGTTGTTCTTCTGCCGCATTGAGGTAGGCCAGGGCCGCAGCACCGGTGATCGCTTCAATACGACGTACGCCGGAAGCCACGCCGCCTTCGCTGATGATTTTCAGCAGGCCGATGTCGCCGGTACGGCTGGCGTGAATACCACCACACAGCTCCACCGAGAAGCTGCCGCCCATGCTCAATACGCGCACTTCGTCGCCGTACTTCTCGCCAAACAGCGCCATGGCGCCTTTTTGCTTGGCGGTCTCGATATCGGTTTCTTCGGTTTCCACCGGGGTGTTCTTGCGAATCTCGGCGTTGACGATGTCTTCCAGGGCCTTCAACTGCTCAGGCTTGATCGCCTCGAAATGACTGAAGTCAAAACGCAGGCGCTGGCTATCGACCAACGAACCCTTCTGTTGCACATGCTCACCCAGCACCTGACGCAACGCAGCGTGCAGCAAGTGAGTGGCAGAATGGTTCAAGGCAGTTGCATGCCGTACGTCGGCATCTACCTGAGTGTCCACCGGCGCTCCGACGGTCAGGTTGCCCAGCACCAGCACGCCGTGATGCAGGAACGCACCGCCGGTCTTGGTGGTGTCGCGCACTTCAAAACGACCGGAGGTGGAGCTCAGGAAACCACAGTCGCCAACCTGGCCACCGGATTCAGCGTAGAACGGGGTCTGGTCGAGGACCACAACGCCCTCGTCACCTTCGTTCAGCACGTCAACCGACTTGCCGTCCTTATAGATAGCCACGATCTTGGCCGAGCCAACGGTGGCTTCGTAACCAATGAACGAAGTCGCCACATCAACCTTTACCAGAGTGTTGTAGTCCAGGCCAAAGGAGCTGGCGGAACGGGCACGGACGCGCTGGGCTTCCATCTCACGCTCAAACCCGGCTTCGTCGATGGTCAGCTCGCGTTCGCGGGCGATGTCGGCGGTCAGGTCCATCGGGAAACCGTAGGTGTCGTACAGCTTGAACACGACGTCGCCCGGCACCACGGTGCCCTTGAGCTCGGCCAGGTCCTGCTCGAGGATCTTCAGGCCGTGCTCCAGGGTCTTGGAGAACTGCTCTTCTTCAGCCTTGAGCACGCGCTCGATGTTGGCTTGCTGCTGCTTGAGTTCCGGGAAGGCATCGCCCATCTCGGCAACCAGCGCGGCAACGATCTTGTAGAAGAAGCTGCCGGTGGCGCCCAGCTTGTTACCGTGACGGCAGGCGCGACGGATGATGCGGCGCAGCACATAGCCACGGCCTTCGTTCGACGGCAGCACGCCATCGGCGATCAGGAAGCCGCAGGAACGGATGTGATCCGACACCACCTTGAGCGACGACTGGTTGTCGTTGGCACAGCCAATGGCCGCGGCCGAAGCGCTCAGCAGGTTGGTGAACAGGTCGATCTCGTAGTTGGAGTGAACGTGCTGCATCACCGCACTGATCCGCTCCAGGCCCATGCCGGTGTCCACCGACGGCGCTGGCAACGGATGCAACACGCCATCGGCGGTGCGGTTGAACTGCATGAACACGTTGTTCCAGATCTCGATGTAGCGGTCGCCGTCTTCTTCCGGCGAGCCCGGTGGGCCGCCCCAGATGTCGGCGCCGTGATCGTAGAAAATCTCGGTGCACGGGCCGCACGGGCCGGTATCGCCCATGGTCCAGAAGTTGTCGGACGCGTAAGGCGCGCCCTTGTTGTCGCCGATGCGAATCATGCGCTCGACCGGCACCCCGATTTGCTGGGTCCAGATGTCGTAGGCTTCGTCATCGGTGGCGTAGACGGTCACCCAGAGTTTTTCCTTCGGCAGCTTCAGCACGCCGGTCAGAAAGGTCCAGGCAAAGGTGATCGCGTCTTTCTTGAAATAGTCGCCGAAGCTGAAGTTACCCAGCATCTCGAAGAATGTGTGGTGGCGGGCGGTGTAGCCCACGTTTTCCAGGTCGCTGTTCTTGCCGCCGGCGCGTACGCACTTCTGGCTGCTGGTGGCGCGGGTGTAGGCGCGCTTTTCCTGGCCCAGGAAGCAGTCCTTGAACTGGTTCATCCCCGCGTTGGTGAACAGCAGGGTTGGGTCATTGCCTGGGATCAAGGAGCTGGAGGCGACACGGGTGTGACCTTGCTCTTCGAAGAAGCGAAGGAAGGCTTCACGGATTTCTGCGCTTTTCATTAGGTTCTTCCACGGAGGCTGCGGCCAAAGGCCAGTGCTAAACGTCATCAGACGGAGCGACGGCAAAGGGCCGCATTATATCGGCCCTTTGCCCGTGGTACAGCGTGTTTATGTGATAGAAACAGTCAATTAGACGGTCTGCACTGTCATTTCCGGGAAAACTCGACAAATGTCGCGAGCACTTGCTCGATCTGCGCCCGGCTGACGTCCAGGTGCGTGACCATGCGCAGGCGCGGCGCCGCGCTCAACTTGATCCCGCGTTCGGCAGCAAACGCCTTCAAGGCCTGGGCTCGATCACCGATGTCGACGTAGACCATATTGGTCTGCACCGGCTCCACCGTATAACCCGCCTTGCGCAGTTCATCCCCCAGCCATTGGGCATTGGCGTGGTCGTCGGCCAGGCGCTGCACCTGGTGATCAAGGGCGTACAGCCCCGCCGCCGCCAGCGAACCGGCCTGGCGCATGCCGCCACCGACCATCTTGCGCAAACGACGGGCCTTGGCGATCAACGCGGTGGAGCCGCACAGCACCGAGCCGATCGGCGCGCCCAGGCCCTTGGACAGGCACACCGACACCGAATCGAAGTGCTGGGCAATTTCCCGCGCATCCACACCCAGCTTGACCGCCGCGTTGTAGAGCCGCGCGCCGTCCAAGTGCAAGGCCAGGCCGTGTTCCCGGGTAAAGGCTCGCGCGGCCGCCAGGTATTGCAGCGGCAGGACCTTGCCCTGCATGGTGTTTTCCAGCGCCAACAAGCGGGTACGGGCGAAGTGGAAGTCGTCCGGCTTGATCGCGGCCAGCACGTGCTCCAGGTTCAGGGAACCGTCGGCCTGCACTTCCAGGGGTTGTGGCTGGATCGAGCCGAGAACCGCCGCGCCGCCGCCTTCGTATTTGTAGGTGTGGGCCTGCTGACCGACGATGTATTCCTCGCCACGCTCACAGTGCGCCATCAACGCCAGCAGGTTGCTCATGGTGCCGGTGGGCACGAACAACGCGGCGGCAAAACCCAGGCGCTTGGCCAGTTCGGCTTCCAGGCGATTGACGCTCGGGTCCTCGCCGTAGACGTCGTCGCCGCTGGCGGCAGTGGCCATCGCCTCGAGCATGCCTGGGGTCGGTTGGGTCACTGTGTCGCTGCGCAGGTCAATCACGTTCATCAAACTAGCCTCTAGCGGATTGGAGCGTTTCTTGTGTTGACGATTACTGCGGGCAAACCCGCGGAATATCAAGCCCCGTGCTTGCACAATCGAATACCAACCAAACAAACCGATATAGGTTATCGATAAACCAACCGTGCAGTTTCTGAAAAACCATGATAAAAACTCTCCGCCGCCAGGGTTCTGGCGGCAACGTTCTCAGGGCGGGGTGTAATTCCCCACCGGCGGTAATTGCACGCAATGTGCATAGCCCGCGAGCGCTTGGCGCCTCGAACTGCCTCGGCAGGACGGCGACAAGGTCAGCAGACCCGGTGTGATCCCGGGGCCGACGGTCATAGTCCGGATGAAGAGAGAACGGGATTGGCACCTAAGGGCCGCGCTGACGTCATGTTCACATGAGCCAGCTGTGCGTACCCTTAAATCCCATTCGATTCATAACGCCCTGTTTTTTTCTTAAACAGGAGTCAGAACATGCAACCCACCGCAATCGACAGCAAAAGCAAAAACCATCACGGCGAGCGCGTCGCGTTTATCCAGGCCTGCTGGCACAAGGATATTGTCGACCAATCCCGTAAAGGTTTCCTCGCCGAAATGATCGCCCAGGGCTACCAGGAATCGGACATCGATTTTTTCGAAGTCGGCGGCGCCTTTGAAATGCCCCTGCACGCCAAGCTGCTGGCCAAGTCCGGCCGTTATGCCGGTATCGTCGCGGCCGCCCTGGTGGTGGACGGCGGGATCTACCGTCACGAGTTCGTGGCCCAGTCCGTGGTCAGCGGCCTGATGCAGGTCCAGCTGGAAACCGAAGTGCCGGTGTTCTCGGTATCCCTGACCCCGCACCACTTCCACGCGGGCAGCGAGCACCATACGTTCTTCTATGAGCACTTCGTGCACAAGGGCCAGGAAGCGGCACGCACCTGCGCCGACACCCTGCACAAGGTTCGCGCACTGCGTCGCAATGAGCCACGGGCTCTCGCGGTTTAAGCAACACCACAAAGCCCAGTCTCAGAGCTGGGCTTGTGTGGGAGCTGGCTTGCCTGCGATAGCATCGCCTCGGTGTATCTGGCAGACCGAGTTGATCCTATCGCAGGCAAGCCAGCTCCCACATTTGACCGAGTCGGTCTCGGGGTTCAGGCCAGGCCGGCATCCGTAGTCGGCACAATCAATATCCCCGCTCGCAAGCCATTCTTGACCTTCGGGTTCGGGAAGATGATGCGCGCGCCCTCCTCCTCGATCACCCAGCGGGTCTTGGCAATGTCCTCGGCCAGCAGATAACCCTTCTCCAACTCCGAAAAGTTTTCCACGTCCGCCGGCAAATGCAGGACGAAGGTATCGCTGTGCTTGATGACTTCCCGGGAGACGCTGAACAGCTGCAGGCCATCCAGGCTCTCGGTGGCCGGCTCGTTACCCTCGATGATCTGCGTGAGGCGGGTTTCCAGGCGCGATACGTCCACGCCCTGGTTCTGCCCGAACGGCCGGGCCTTGCCCAACTCCAGGGTGAAGGACTCGGCCTCCAGCTGCTCATAGGTAAACGCCGTGAAGGTGATCGACGTCTTGTTCTGCAACAGCACCGCCTCCAGGCCAGCGGCTCGCAGGCGCGCCAGTTCACGACGTGAATGCTGGCGACCGTCCTTCCACGGGTACAGTGCGAACTGCTCGATCTTCGAGCCACGGATGGCGGTGTGCAGGTCGTAGTGCAAACGGCTACGCCCAGGCACGCTGAAGAAGGTGCGGGCCAACTGTTCAAGCTCGGCGGCGCGCATGGCTTCAGGGCCGATGTTTTGTTCATGACGGCCGTTGAACAGCCGGTTGACGTCCAGTTCGAGGTAACGCTCGCCGCGGCGCATGGCCTCGGGGTTGCCGAACAGGAACAGGATACGGGTACGGGGCTTGATCTCCCCACGGGCGATGCCCTGCAGCAAGCGGTCGGCCAATTCGATCGGCGCGGTTTCGTTGCCATGGATGCCGGACGACAGCAGCACGTCGCTGCCGTTGTCCCGCGCCTCAGGAGGCCGCACTTCCAGCGCGCCCTCACTGAGCCAGCGCAGTTGCACGCCGTCGACAGTCAGTTGAATTTTTTGCGCCGGTTCGCGACCGGCGAGGGTCAGTTCAAGCAGTTTGCCGAGGGCGAGCATACGCAGCTTCCTTAGTGGTTGCAGCCAGGACCGTGGACGTGATCGTCGTCATCACCTTCAACGTCGGCCGGTTCCATTTCCAGTTGCAGGCTCATCAGGTTGGTGGCCAATGGGCGCATCAGCAGGTTGGCGTATTCCGCGTCGCCTTCTTCCACGTCCACGCCGATCAGCAGTTGGCCACGGCCGTCGTGCTGGATCCAGATCTCCTTGCCCTGCCACACCACGGCGACGCGGGTGCAGGAGGTTTCCAGCTGGGTGCCGTCGGTGTCTTCAAGGATCAGTTTCAGGGTGTCGGTGGTCATAAATAGTTCTCAGCCGTGCGGCGTTAATTAATCTGGAAAGGATAAACCGAGCCCAGTTTAAGGATTTGCGTCAGTTCATCCAGTGCCGTCCGGCACTCAAGCAGCAATTGCGGGTCAGCCAGGTCGGTTTCCCGCAGGCTGTCGCGGTAGTGCTTGTCGACCCATTGGGTCAGCGTGTCGTACAACGGCGCCGTCATGATAACCCCTGGGTTGACCGCCGCCAGTTCGGTTTCATTCAAGGCTACACGCAAGCGCAGGCACGCCGGGCCACCGCCGTTCTGCATGCTTTGCTTGAGGTCGAAGACTTTGACTTCGCGGATCAGCCCGCCGGAGGACGTCAGGCCTTGCAGGTACTGCCAGACACGCTCGTTGGCGCGGCATTCTTCCGGCACGATCAGCAGCATCGAACCGTCGGCGCGGGTCAGCAGCTGGCTGTTGAACAGGTAGGAACGCACCGCGTCTTCAACCCCCACCTGGGCCCGTGGCACGCAGATCGACTGGAAATTGCCGCCGAGCTTGCCGAGCTTGCCCTGCAATTCGCCGAGCATCTGATCGGTATTGAGGAACGCGTCCTCGTGATAGAACAGCACCTCGCCATTGCCCACCGCGATCACATCGTTGTGGAACACACCGGCATCGATCACCGCCGGGTTCTGCTGCGCGTAAACCACACCGTCGTCCCGCAGGCCATGCAGACGTGCGACCGCCTGGGAGGCTTCGAGGGTCTGGCGCGCCGGGTACTTTTGCGGCGCGGGGTAGCGGGTGTCGAACGCGCTGCGGCCGAACACGAAAAACTCTACGCCCGCCTCGCCATAGTCCCGGCAGAAACGCGTGTGGTTGGCCGCGCCTTCGTCACCGAACTGCGCCACGGCCGGCAGCGCGGCGTGGTGGGCGAAGTGTTTGCTATCGGCAAACATCGCCCCCAGCACGCGGCTGGTGGTCGGGTGTTCGATGCTGCGGTGGTATTTGCAGTTGAGGTTGGCGGCGGTGAAATGCACGCGGCCGTCAAAGGTGTCGGCGCTCGGGCTGACGGTGGCGGCATTGGCCACCCACATGCTCGACGCCGAGCAACTGGCAACCAGCAGCGGCATGGCTTGCTTGGCGGCCTGCTGGATGACTTGTGCGTCGGTGCCGGCAAAACCGAGGTTGCGCAAGGCGGCCACATCCGGACGTTCCTGGGGCGCCAGCACACCTTGCACAAAGCCCATTTCCATCAGGGCCTTCATCTTCGCCAAGCCTTGCAGCGCAGCTTCCTTCGGGTTGGAGGACTGCTGGCTGTTGCTTTGGGACGCGACGTTGCCGTAGGACAAGCCGCCGTAGTTATGGGTCGGCCCCACTAGACCGTCAAAATTGACTTCACAGGATTTCATCGGCGAGGCTCCACGAACATCTGTATTTTTATAGGCATCAAGTGCAGATCTGTATCTGTTAACCCGATCAAGTGTGGGAGCTGGCTTGCCTGCGATGCGGGCAACTCGGTCATGCAGATACACCGAGGTGATGCCTTCGCAGGCAAGCCAGCTCCCACATTAGATCAGTGTCACTTTCACTTAAGCGTTACGCCTGGGGTCAGCGACGCAGGCAACACCAGGCTCGGGGTCTCAAGGGAGGCCACCGGGTACGCGCAATAGTCCGCCGCGTAATAGGCGCTGGCGCGATGGTTGCCCGAAGCCCCTACCCCGCCAAATGGCGCGCTGCTCGCAGCACCCGTCAGCTGTTTGTTCCAGTTGACGATCCCGGCGCGGCTTTCCAGCCAGAACTGCTGGTAACGCGCCTCGGAATCCGACAGCAACCCGGCCGCCAAGCCGTATTGAGTGTTGTTGGCCTCGGCAATCGCCGCCTCGAAATCAGCGTAGCGGATCACTTGCAGCAGTGGGCCGAACAGCTCTTCGTCAGCGCGTTCCGTAACCTCGGTCACATCGATAATCCCCGGCGTCAGCAACGCAGCCTGGGCCTGGGGTTGAGTCATTTCCAACAGCGCCACGGCGCCATTGGCCAACAGCAATTCCTGGGCATCCATCAACGCCTTGGCAGCACCGAGGGAAATCACCGAGCCCATGAACGGCGCCGGCGTTTGGTCAAATGCGCCGACTTCGATGGTCGAGCTCACCGCCACCAGGCGTGCGAGCAACGCATCGCCC
Source organism: Pseudomonas sp. F8002 (assembly GCF_013385495.1). Lineage (NCBI taxonomy): Bacteria > Pseudomonadati > Pseudomonadota > Gammaproteobacteria > Pseudomonadales > Pseudomonadaceae > Pseudomonas > Pseudomonas sp. F8002. The sequence continues at coordinate 45,766 of NZ_JACAPW010000023.1, forward strand.
CAGGCGCCTTCCGGCACCAGCAGGCGACGGGCACAGGTGCAACGCTGGCCAGCGGAGATAAACGCCGACTGGATAATGGTGTACACGGCCGCATCCACATCGGCCACTTCGTCCACCACCAGCGGGTTGTTGCCGCCCATTTCCAGCGCGAGGATCTTGTCCGGGCGCCCGGCGAATTGCTGGTGCAGATGGTTGCCGGTGCGGCTGGAGCCGGTGAAGAACAGACCGTCGATGCCCGGATTCGCCGCCAGGGCGATCCCGGTTTCCCGTGCGCCTTGCAGCAGGTTCAACACGCCCGCCGGCAGGCCGGCGTCGATCCAGCATTGCACGGTCAGCTCGGCGACCTTCGGGGTCAGCTCACTCGGTTTGAACAGCACGGTGTTACCCGCCAGCAAGGCCGGCACGATATGCCCGTTAGGCAAGTGACCCGGGAAGTTGTAGGGGCCAAACACCGCCACTACACCGTGGGGCTTGTGGCGCAACACGGCAGTGGCGTCGCCCAAGGGGCCGCTCTTCTCGCCGGTACGCTCGCGGTAGCTTTGCACCGAGATCGCGACCTTGTTGACCATGCTGGTGACTTCAGTCGCCGATTCCCACAGAGGCTTGCCGGTTTCCTCACCGATGCAGCGGGCGAGTTCGTCAGCACGACTCTTCAAATTGGCGGCGAAGGCTTCCAGCACGCTCAGGCGCTCTTCCAAGGAACGCTTGGCCCAGGCCGGAAACGCCTGGCGTGCGGCCTGGACGGCGGACTCGACCTGCTCGGCGGTGGCGCCATTACCCGACCACACCACCTGCTGGGTCACCGGGTTCAGCGACTCAAACACTTCACCCTGGCCAGCCAGCCATTCACCTGCGATGTATAGCGAATTCATTATTTCGACTCCCGGGCAGCGGACAACGGTACGGCACGCACTTGATCACCGGCGATCAGTTGCAGGCGCTTGGCGGTCTGTTGATCGACCACCAGGGTGCCCGCAGCCAACCGCGCCGGCGCGGCGGTGATGCGGCAATCTTCACGTTTGCGGTTATGGATCAGGAACGGCGTGGCGTCGTCGCCCGGCGTACCAATCGCCAGCACCAGCGCCTCGCTGTCGCGCACGGCGCGGATCTTGGTGGTTTCACACTCCACCGCCGGGCCCGCGTCGAAGATGTCGACGTAGCCCTGGTAGCTGAAACCTTCGCTCTTAAGCATGCTCAGGGCCGGCTCGGTGTCGGTGTGGACCTTGCCGATCACGTTGCGCGCGTCCTCAGACAGGAAGCAGGTGTACAGCGGAAACTTCGGCATCAGCTCGGCGATAAACGCCTTGTTGCCCACGCCGGTGAGGTAGTCGGCCTGGCTGAATTCCATCTTGAAGAAGTGCCGGCCCAGGCTTTCCCAGAACGGCGAGCGCCCGGCTTCGTCGGACATGCCGCGCATCTCGGCGATGATCTTGTTGCCGAACAGCTGCGGGAATTCCGCGATAAACAGCATGCGCGCCTTGGCCAGCATGCGGCCGTTAAGGCCATTGCGGTAATCGGCGTGCAGGAACAACGAGCACAGCTCGGAGTTGCCGGTCAGGTCGTTGGCCAGAAACAGCGTCGGGATTTCACGGTAGATGTTCAGCTCCTGGGAGGCGCTGACCGTCAGGCCGACCCGGAAGTTGTACCAGGGCTCGCGCAGGCCGACGGCACCGGCGATGGCGGAAATTCCCACCACGCGGCCTTCGTCGTTTTCCAGCACGAACAGGTAGTCCGCATCACCGCGCCCGGCTTCGCCGCGAAAGGTCTTTTCAGCCCAGCCGACCCGATGGGTCAGGCGCTCTTCGTTGGCCGGCAAGGTGGTGAGGCCGGTGCCGGTGCTGCGCGCCAGATCAATCAGGGCCGGTAAATCGCTGCTGCGTACGGGACGAACGATCATGCTATCTCCTCAAACGGGCCGCCTTGCAAGCCACCCGCGAAACTCATTCTTAAACCGCTACCAGTCGAACGCTGGCACCCTCGCCGACGCCCAGGGCTTCGGCGGTTTCCAGGTCCAGGGTCACTGGCTTGCCCGGCGCGTAGTCCAGCTCCAGCATCACCGCGCGGTAATCCTGCAACTGGCCGTTGCTCACCAGGTACTGGCGGCCGACACCCTTGACCATCTCACCGATTTTCACCGGCACCACACGGCTCTGGGCGATCGAGCGAATGCCCGAGACGCGCGCATGCAAGGTTGGGCCGCCGTCGAAGATGTCGATGTAATGGTCAGTCTCGAAGCCTTCGCGCATCAGGATGTCGAAGGTGATCTGCGCCCGTGGGTGCACCTGGCCCATGGCTTCCTGGGCGGCGTCCGGCAACAGCGGCACGTAGATCGGGTAGTGCGGCATCAGTTCGGCCAGGAAGGTCCGGCTCTTCAACCCGCACAGGCGCTCGGCAGCGGCGTAGTTGAGGTCGAAGAAGTTGCGGCCGATGGCGTCCCAGAACGGCGAATCACCGTTCTCGTCGCTGTAGCCCACAATCTCGGTGACCACCGAATCGGCGAAGCGCTCCGGGTGGCCGGCCACGAACAGCAGGCGGCCACGGGAGTTGAGTTCCGACCACGGCGAACCCACCAGTTCCGGCACCACGTAGAAACTGGTCAGCAGGCTGTTGCCGGTGAGGTCATGGCACTGCGAGAGCACGTGGATCTTGTTGTGGATCTTCAGCTCGCGGGAAGCGTGCACGAAGGTTTCGTTGCGGAAGCTGTAGAACGGTTCCGAGTAGCCGGCCGAGGCAACGATGGCCGAACAGCCCACCAGCTTGCCGGCGTCGGTGTCTTCCAGGACGAAGAAATAGCTTTCTTCACCGTTGAAGCTGACCTCGGCGGCGAAGGACGCTTCGCTCGCAGCGATCTTGTCGCTCAGGCGTTCGACATCATCCGGCAAGGAGGTGACACCAATCGGGCTGTCCGCAGCCAGACGCTGTACCTCGCCCAGATCAGCCATTTGCGCGGGGCGCATCACCAGCATGGTGTCACTCCTTAACTCGAAAACTCACAGGAAAAAATGCCGGACACGATCTTGAAATCAGTGAGGTCAAGTGTGGGAGCGGGCTTGCTCGCGAAAGCGGTGTGTCATTCAACATTTCAGGTGACTGAACCACTGCATTCGCGAGCAAGCCCGCTCCCACATTTGATCTTCACAGCTTCAACTAAAGAGTCCGGCATACAAAATTTGTGTTGGGCGCCCGACTCGCCGGACACCCAACGGTCCATCAGGCTTGCGTCAGCTTTTTCACCGCACGTTCGAAGCGGTCCAGGCCTTCCTGGATATCGGCATCTTCCACCACCAGGCTCGGGGCGAAACGCACCACATCCGGGCCGGCTTGCAGGATCATCAAGCCTTCGCGCTCGGCGGCGTTGAAGATGTCCTTGGCCTTGCCTTTCCAGGCATCGCTCAGCACGCAACCGAGCAGCAGGCCCAGGCCACGCACTTCGGTGAAGATGCCGTATTGCTGGCCAATCTTCTCCAGACGGGAAACGAACAGGTCGTGCTTGGCGTTAACACCGGCCAGCACTTCTGGCGTATTGATCACGTCGATCACCGCTTCCGCCACCGCGCACGCCAGCGGGTTGCCGCCGTAGGTGGTGCCGTGGGTGCCGACCACCAGGTGCTTGGCCAGGTCTTCGCGAGTCAGCATGGCCGCGATCGGGAAACCGCCGCCCAGGCTCTTGGCGCTGGTGAGGATGTCCGGCACGACGCCGTAATGCTGATAGGCGAACAACTCGCCGCTGCGGCCCATGCCGGTTTGCACTTCGTCGAACACCAGCAGCGCGTTGTTCGCGTCGCACAGGTCGCGGGCACCTTGCAGGTACGACAGTTCTGCCGGCAGCACGCCGCCTTCGCCCTGGATCGGCTCCAGCACCACGGCGCAGGTCTTGTCCGAGACGGCGGCTTTCAGCGCCTCTAGATCGTTGTAAGGCACGTGGGTGATGCCGACGATCTTCGGACCGAAGCCGTCGGAGTACTTCGACTGGCCACCCACGTTCACGGTGAACAGGGTACGGCCGTGGAAGCTGTTCAGCGCGGCGATGATTTCGTATTTCTCGGTGCCGAAGCGGTCGAACGCGACACGACGGGCCAACTTGAAGGCGGCCTCGTTGGCTTCGGCGCCGGAGTTGCAGAAGAACACACGCTCGGCAAACGTGGCGTCGATCAGCTTGTGGGCCAGGCGCAGGGCCGGCTCATTGGTGAAGACGTTGGACACGTGCCACAGCTTGTTGGCCTGTTCGGTCAGTGCACCGACCAGCGCCGGGTGGGCGTGGCCCAATACGTTGACCGCGATGCCGCCGGCAAAGTCGATCAGCTCTCGGCCCGCCTGGTCCCATACGCGCGAACCTGCGCCACGCACGGGGATGAAAGCGGCAGGTGCGTAGTTGGGAACCATGACCTGGTCGAAATCGGCACGTTGCACCGGGGCTTGCTCAACGGACATCGGAGTCTCCTGAAGAGGAACGCCTGCCTGAAACTGGCGGGCGATGCAGGGATTGTAAGGACAGTTTTCAGCGCGGCCTTGCCGCCAAGCGACAACTTCTTATAGCGCCAACCCGCGATTTTCGCGGGTTTACGCCAATGCGACAAATAGCATCGCAATGGCGCAGTTTAAACCGCCCGGGCCGGTTTTGGGCGGTCGGTGAGGCACAACTATCCAATGCCGTCGCCGATGGCCGTTTTGGTCTGCTGTTGATCTCATCCGCGCACAGGAACAGCGTCATGCCTGGAGATGCCGGCCGAGCACTGATGCCTAGCCGCGCTCGGACGGCACCGACGACAATTCGAACGGGCTGCTGCTGCGGCGCTGGTTGCGGTCTTCACGAGGGGTGGCGCCGAAGAAGTTGCGGTAGGCGCTGGAGAAGTGCGGCCCCGAGGAGAAGCCGCAGGACAGGCCGATCTGGATGATCGACTTGCTGGTTTGCATGAGCATCTGGCGGGCCTTGTTCAGGCGCAGTTCCAGGTAGTACTGGCTGGGGACGCGATTGAGGTATTGCTTGAAGATCCGCTCGAGCTGTCGTCGGGACACGCACACGTGCTGGGCGATTTCGTCGGTGGTCAGCGGCTCTTCGATGTTGGCTTCCATCAGCAACACGGCCTGGGTCAGCTTTGGATGGCTGGAACCCAGGCGGTTTTGCAGCGGGATGCGCTGGCGCTCGCCGCCTTCGCGGATGCGCTCTACCACCAGTTCTTCCGAGACTGCCCCGGCCAGTTCGGCGCCGTGGTCACGGGCCAGCACTGCCAGCAGCAGGTCGAGTACCGACATGCCACCGCAGGCGGTCAGGCGGTCACGGTCCCAGTCGAACAGATGGCTGGTGGCGATGACCTTGGGGAAACGCTCGGCGAAATCGTCCTGCCAGCGCCAGTGCACAGCGGCGCGATAGCCGTCGAGCAGACCGAGCTGGGCCAACGGATACACACCGGCCGACAGGCCGCCGATCACACACCCGGCACGCACCAGTTGCTTGAGGGCGGTGCTGAGCTGGGAGGCGATGACGGTCGGTGGCTCATCGGCCAGCAGGAACAGCTTTTGGAAACCTTCCAGCTTGCCGGCCCAGGGCTCACCCGGCAGTTGCCAGGCGCCGTCCATTGGCGGCTCGGCCTGCAAAAACGAGAGTTCGTACACCACGTCCGGATGCACCCGCTGAGCAACGCGCAAGGCCTCCTCAGCCAGCGCAAGCGTCAGTGCTTTAGTGCTGGGCCAAATCAGGAAACCAATTCGATGGGCAGTCATGGAGTGCTATCCGAAGCGAGTAACAGTAATGAAGACAAAGGCCAATGCTAGCCCGTAAACCAACACAAATCTCTAAAGCGGGTGAAGATCCAAATGTGGGAGCGGGCTTGCTCGCGAATGCGGTGGATCAGTCACCGGATGTATCAACTGATACACCGCTTTCGCGAGCAAGCCCGCTCCCACAGGGGATTGGGCAACCTCAGGATTGTGAAGCTTGCACTAATTCAGTGCATAAAAGCAGTTCTGTTTACTTCAAGCTGCCGGAAAGAAACTGCTGCAAACGCTCGGACTGTGGGTTGACCAGCACTTCGCGCGGGTTGCCACGCTCTTCGACGATGCCTTTGTGCAAGAACACCAGTTGGTTGGAGACTTCACGGGCAAAGCCCATTTCGTGGGTCACCACCACCATGGTCCGGCCTTCCTGGGCCAGGTCCTGCATCACCTTCAGCACTTCGCCCACCAGCTCCGGGTCAAGGGCCGAGGTGGGTTCGTCGAACAGCATCACCTCAGGCTCCATCGCCAGGGCACGGGCAATCGCCACGCGTTGCTGTTCACCGCCGGACATGTGGCCAGGGAACGCATCCTTACGATGGCCCACACCGACTTTAGCCAGGTAGTGCTCGGCCTTTTCTCGGGCGTCTTTTTTCGACATGCCCAAGACGTGCACCGGTGCTTCCATGACGTTTTCCAGCGCGGTCATATGGGACCACAGGTTGAAATGCTGGAACACCATCGACAGTCGCGAACGCATGCGTTGCAGCTGTTTCGGGTCTGCAGCCTTCATGGCGCCGTCTTTGTTGGCCACCAGTTTCAGCTCTTCGTTATTGAGCAGAATCTTGCCGGCGTGGGGCTGCTCCAGCAGGTTGATGCAGCGCAAAAAGGTACTTTTGCCCGAGCCACTGGACCCGATGATGCTGATCACATCACCGGCCGCGGCGGCCAGGGACACACCTTTGAGCACTTCATGACTGCCATAGCGTTTATGCAGGTCTTGGACTTCAAGTTTGTACATGCGGTCGGTTCTCACAAAAACAGTTGGTCAGTCGTTGAGCAAGCGCCCGTGCCGCAGCGCTTCGCGCCCCGCCACCTTGGCCAGCCAGAAACCCGCTTGGGCATAACGTAGCCGTTCAACGGCAAACAGCACCCCAGGCGTGCCCGCGCAAACAATGCTCACGCGGTCGGACAAGGGATCGATCACTTCAAATATCGGGTCGCCGGCTTCGACTACGTCACCGGCTTTACGCAGGTAGCTGATCACGCCGGCGTGGGGCGCGAACAACAACTCGGTGCCTTCGAAGGGCAGGCCTTCGCAGGGCTCGTGCTGCGGCGCGGGCCATTCACCACGGATCAGGCCTTGCTCGGCGAGGAACGCCAGGATGCCTTCAGCGTGGAAAATCGCTTCGTCACGGCCAGTATCGGCCTGGCCACCCAGCTCCAGAGTCGTCGCCAGGCACGCCAGGGGAATCTGCGCCTCGGGGAACGCCCGGGCCAGGCGCAGCCACGGTAGCGAGCAGGCTTCGTCAAACGAACTGCCGCCGGAATCTTCCGCCAGCAGGCCGACCTTCACATTCAGGTGCGCCGACAGCGAACGCCACTGCGGCCAGTGTTGCGGCAGCGCGTACATGTGCAACGCGGCTTCGGCGTCGCAATGCAGGTCGAGGACCACGTCGGCGGTGCAGGCATGGCTCAGCAACACCCGCTGCATGCCTTGCAACTGGCTGCTCGGCGCCGGCAACGCATTGAGCGCATCGCTCATGGCCTGGCGGATCAAGCGCACATTGGCGTGAGGATCATCCCCCAGCTTGCCCTTGAGCAACTCGGTAACCGGCTCGCTCAACTCAACGAAGTCGCGGTTGAAATTCTTGCCGCTGCCGATCTCGAAACGGCCCTGGTGACTGCCTTGCAGCAGTTGCCCCAGGCCCATCGGATTGGCGACGGGAACCAGCTCGATCACGCCGTTGAGGGCGCCTTGCTGTTCCAGTTCCGTCAGGCGCTTTTTCAGCTCCCAGGCGGCGCGCATGCCGGGCAATTCATCCGCGTGCAAGCTGGCCTGGATATAGGCCTTGCGCTCGCCGCTGCCGAATCGGAACACCGTCAGCTGGCGTTCGCAGCCCAGGTGACCCCAGGGCAACAGGTGATCGATACGTTCCATATCAATGCTTCCGTGGAGCCAGGTAGCTCAGCCAGCGGCCTTCGGCCAACTTGAACAGGCGCACCAGGATGAAGGTCAGGCACAGGTAGAACGCACCCGCCGTGATATAGGCTTCGAACGGCAAGTAGTACTGGGCGTTCACCGTGCGCGCGGCACCGGTGATGTCGATCAGGGTGACGATGGAGGCCAGGCTCGTGGTCTGGAGCATCATGATCACTTCGTTGCTGTATTGCGGCAGCGCCCGGCGCAGGGCCGATGGCAGCAGGATCCGGCGATACAGCTTGTAGCGCGACATGCCCATGGCCTTGGCTGCCTCGATCTCGCCATGGGGCGTGGCCTTGAGGCTGCCGGCGATGATTTCAGCGGTGTAGGCGCTGGTGTTCACGGCAAACGCCAGGCACGCACAGAAGGTCGCACTGGACAGCAGTGGCCACAGGAAGCTTTCACGCACCGCTTCGAACTGGGCCAAGCCGTAGTAGATCAAGAACAGCTGCACCAGCATCGGCGTGCCGCGAATCACATAGGTGTACAGCCAGGCAACGCCGTTGACGATCGGCTGCTTGGACACGCGCATCAGGCCCAGGGGCAAGGCCGCGAGCAAACCGAAGAACAGCGAAATGGCCAGCAGTTTCAGGGTGGTCAGCAAGCCGCCGAGGTACAGCGGCATGGCCTCCCAGATGACGTTGTAGTCGAAGATCATAGATCAGCCGCCTTTACGCCTACCGAGTAGCGCTTCTCAAGATGACGCAGGGCCAGCAACGACACGCTGGTGATCACCAGGTACATCGCCGCCACTGCGAGGAAGAAGGTAAAAGGTTCGCGGGTGGCGTCTGCCGCCTGCTTGGCCTTGAACATCATGTCTTGCAGGCCCACCACCGAAATCAATGCGGTGGCCTTGGTCAGTACCAGCCAGTTGTTGGTAAACCCGGGGATCGCCAGCCGAATCATCTGCGGCACCATCACCCGGAAAAACACCTGGAACGGGCTCATGCCATACGCCAGGCCGGCTTCGGCCTGGCCCTTGGGAATGGCCATGAAGGCGCCACGGAAGGTTTCCGAAAGGTAGGCGCCAAAGATGAAACCCAGGGTGCCGATACCGGCGGCCAAGGGGTTCAAGTCAATGTAGTCGTTGTAGCCGAGCAACGGCGCAACGCGATTAAGCAGGTCCTGACCGCCGTAGAAAATCAGCAGGATCAGCACCAGGTCGGGGATCCCGCGGATCACCGTGGAGTACAGGTCGCCCAGCCAGGCCAACCAGCGCACCGGCGAGAGGCGCAACGCGACCCCGATCAGACCCAGAACAATGGCCAGGGCCATGGACGACAAGGCGAGCTGAAGCGTCAACCATGCGCCATCGAGGATGACAGCCCCGTAGCCTTTCAACATGATTCAGGTCCTCGAAAAGGGGGATGAAAAAATGGCGCAAACTTCAGAGATCCTGGTGCTTGCGCCATTCTGGACAGACAGCTGCGACGGTTTACTTGGCTTCTGGGCCGTAAATGTCGAAGTTGAAGTACTTGTCCTGGATTGCCTTGTACTTGCCGTTGGCACGGATCGCAGCGATTGCAGCGTTGATGCGGTCCAGGTTTTCCTTGTCGCCTTTACGTACCGCGATGCCGATACCGTCGCCGAAGTACTTGGCGTCGGTGAAGGCCGGGCCGGTGAACGCGTAGCCTTTACCGGCTGGCGTGTCGAGGAAGCCTTCCTGCAACAGGGTGGCGTCGGCCACGGTGCCATCAAGGCGACCGGCTTCTACGTCCAGGTAGATTTCGTTCTGCGAGCTGTAAGGAACAATGGTGGCGCCTTTGGGAGCCAGCACTTCCTTGGCGAAACGGTCGTGGATCGAACCGCGCTGCACGCCGATTTTCTTGCCTTTCAATTCATCCAGGCTGTCGCTGACGGCAGTGCCTTCCTTCAATACCAGGCGAGCTGGGGTCAGGTAGTAGCGGTTGGTGAAGTCCACGGACTTCTTGCGATCGTCAGTGATGGACATCGAGGACAGGATGGCGTCGATCTTGCGCACTTTCAGCGCCGGGATCAGGCCGTCGAATTCCTGCTCGACCCAGGTGCACTTGACCTGCATCTGCTCACACAGGGCGTTGCCGATGTCGTAGTCAAAACCGACGATGCTGCCGTCCGGTGCCTTGGAGGCAAACGGAGGGTAAGCCGCTTCAATACCAATCTTCAGTGGCTTGCCTTCGGCGAAAGCCTGCATGGACAGCACGGACAGCGCCAGGGCGCCCAACAGCACGAGTTTCTTCATCTTGGGACTCCATCGGTATAGGGCAAAACAGCAGTATGAGCCAGGGCCCACGATGCGACTGAGTGAAACCGAATAGCGGTGCTGCGTCCTGCGCCAGTTCAGCATCGGCGACGACGAGCGAGTGATCGGCATTCTAACGACAGGCCGGAAGCCGATATTTCCTCAATGCGACAACAATTTACAGAAGCACCGAGAAAGCGGTTCCAGCACATTGACAGCCTCTGGATTTTATGCAGAGGCAAAAGATATTAAACCTGTTAGCGCTGCAAGTTGCGGGCCTATTATTCGCAAACCCTTCTAGCACGGCAAGTGTAGCGTTGGATCTAATTTTTCAGGGCGTCTAAGACGCGGGTTTTCGGGGCATGGGCGTAGCACTTTGCCTCATGTTTGGGCGTGGGGTTACACATTTGCCGGGCTCGGTAACATTCAGAAACTTCCTACAACACAATCCGATATTTATTGGCTTTGTGTGAGTCGCCCCACTGAATGACCAATCTTGGAATGCAATCAAAATGTGGGAGCGGCTTGCTCGCGAAGGCGGTGTGTCAGTGGGTGATGTGCTGGCTGACACGCCGCCTTCGCGAGCAAGCCCGCTCCCACAGGGGTTATAGGTCGCCTGTCCGATCGCACAAAAAAGCCCCACCCGGCCTACGCCGAATGGGGCTTCGTCCCACAAACCCGCCTTACGCGACGTTCATGGTCTTGTGCGTCTCGATCAAATGCGCCACCACACTCGGATCCGCCAGGGTGGAGATATCGCCCAACCCGTCGTATTCAGCGGTGGCAATCTTGCGCAGGATCCGGCGCATGATTTTCCCCGAACGGGTCTTCGGCAAGCCCGGTGCCCACTGGATCACATCCGGTGAAGCAATCGGCCCGATCTCTTTACGCACCCAGTTTTTCAACTCCAGGCGCAACGCTTCATTCGGCTCTTCGCCGTTTTTCAGCGTGACATACACATAGATGCCCTGGCCCTTGATGTCATGAGGCACCCCCACCACCGCCGCTTCCGCGACTTTCGGGTGCGCAACCATGGCGCTCTCAATCTCGGCGGTGCCCATGCGGTGGCCGGAGACGTTCAGCACGTCATCCACCCGCCCGGTGATCCAGTAGTAGCCATCCTCGTCACGGCGCGCACCGTCACCGGTGAAGTACATGCCACGGAAGGTCTTGAAGTAGGTGTCCACAAACCGGTCATGGTCGCCATACAGCGTACGTGCCTGGCCCGGCCACGAATCCAGGATCACCAGGTTACCCTCGGCCACGCCTTCAATCAGGTTGCCGAGGTTATCCACCAGCGCCGGTACCACGCCAAAGAATGGGCGCGCCGCCGAACCCGGCTTGAGGGCATGGGCGCCCGGCAGCGGGCTCATCATGTTGCCGCCGGTCTCGGTCTGCCACCAGGTATCGACGATCGGGCAACGGGATTGGCCGACGTTCTTGTAGTACCAGTCCCACGCTTCCGGGTTAATCGGCTCACCCACCGAACCCAGCAGGCGCAAGCTGCTGCCATCGGCGCCTTCGCAGGCGGCGGTGCCGGAGGCCATCATGGCGCGGATCGCGGTCGGTGCGGTGTAGAGGATGTTCACTTTGTGCTTGTCGACGATCTTCGCCACCCGGGTGATGTCCGGATAGTTCGGCACGCCTTCGAACATCAGCGTGGTCGCGCCGTTGGCCAGTGGGCCATAGACGATATAGGTGTGGCCGGTGACCCAGCCGACGTCGGCGGTGCACCAGTAGATTTCGCCCGGGCGGTAGTCGAACACGCGCTCGTGGGTCAGGGCTGCGTACAACAGGTAGCCGCCGGTGGTGTGCTGCACGCCCTTCGGCTTGCCGGTGGAACCGGAGGTGTAAAGGATGAACAGCGCTTCTTCGGCGCCCATCTCTTTCGGCGCACACACGGTGCCCGCCACTTTCATCAGGTCTTCGTACCAGATGTCGCGATGCTGGTTCCACTTGATGTTGCCACCGGTGCGCTTGCACACGATGACTTTCTGGATGCTGCTGGTTTCCGGGTTGGTCAGGGCGTCGTCGACGTTGGCCTTCAGGGAAATCTTCTTGCCGGCACGAATGCCTTCGTCGGCGGTGATCACCACCTTGGATTTGCAGTCGATGATCCGACCGGCCAGGGCCTCTGGCGAGAACCCGCCAAACACCACCGAGTGAATCGCACCGATCCGGGCACAGGCCAGCATGGCGACCGCGGCTTCGGGAATCATCGGCATATAGATAGTCACCACGTCGCCGCGGTGCACATCCTGGCCGCGCAGGGCGTTGGCGAACTTGCAGACTTCTTCATGCAGCTCGCGGTAGGTGATGGTGCGGCTTTCGGCAGGGTCGTCGCCCTCCCAGATGATTGCTGGCTGGTCGCCACGCTCGGCGAGGTGGCGGTCCAGGCAGTTGTAGGAAACGTTGAGGGTGCCGTCGGCAAACCATTTGATGTCGACATGGTGATCGTCGAAGGAGGTCTGCTTCACCGTGGTGAAAGGCTTGATCCAGTCAAGGCGCTTGGCTTGCTCGCGCCAGAAACCGTCGGGATTGACCACCGACTGCTGGTACATGGCCTTGTAGGTCGCCTCATCGGTCAGCGTATTGGCTGCTACTTCGGGGCGAACGGGGTACAGAGAAGCCGCACTCATCTTTCTTACCTCGGTGACATAGTTGTTGTTGTATGGCCCTGTTGTAGCCGGGCCGGACCTATAGAACCATTCGACGATGGTAGTAACAAGCCCCTACAAATTGCCCACCTATCCCCCGGCGGCGCTCTGGCCCGCGGCCCGTGGCGCTTTGCAGGTTTCTGAAAAAACCTTCATTTCGCGATTGTTACAAAAACCACCAATAGTGTTTATCAAAAGCACGGGTATATGAATATAACTCGGACGCCTAAAATCAACCTCGCCATCAAGGCACTGTGATTAACAACGTAACAGCCCCCACGAAGGCAACGTTAATCCGAACTTCCCAATCAAGTTACACACGTGGCCTCACAAGGGCCCCGTGACCCCTTTCGACCGCCAAAAGGTAAATAGTCAAATGAAAGCGTTATTAGTTATGGCCCTTAGCAGCTTGTGCGCCACCGCCGCCCTGGCCGACGAAGCCCCGACTGACGTAGCCAGCCAGAGCACCCCGATTGTTGAGGATTACACTTACAGCACCCATCTGGACGTCGCCAAAGTAGTGTCCATGAGTGAAGTCCCGGATGTATGCAAAGTTGTACCGGTAAAAATGGAATATGAAGACTCACAAGGTCAGCGTCATATTCTTCAATATCAGGTCATGGGTAACGGTTGCTCTAACGGATAATAACTTCGTTAGTTTGAACTGAACCTGATCTTATTCGCCGCAAGAAATCGTTCTTGCGGCAAAGAGCGCTCCCCTTTCGAATCGAATGCTACGATTGTGGCGCCGCCACCCCACCTGCAAGGCAGGATGCATTCATGCGAGCCAGTTTCGAAAAAATCCCAACCGACGCGAACACCTCCTGGACCCTGCTGAACAGGCGTCTACCGGAGGCGATTCCGTTTGAATGGCATCACCATCCCGAATACGAACTGACCCTCACCCTCAACAGTCGCGGGCACCGCTATATCAGCAATGATGTGGCGCTCTACGATGATGGCGACCTGGTGCTGGTGGGCCCGAACGTTCCCCATAGCTGGTCTTCCGTCGAGTTGATCGACCCCGCCAAACCGCACATTGCCTTGGTTATCTGGTTTTCAGAGGCTTGGGCGGATTCGCTGGTGCAGCTGTTTCCGGAGATGGGGTCGACGCGAGCGCTATTGGCTGCTGCGCGACAAGCGTTGAGTTTCAGTGATGCTACGTCCCGGGCGCTGCGCCCGGTGATCGAAGCCATGGTCGAGCAAGACGCTTCCCAGCGACTGATCTCGTTGCTCACCGTGCTCAACACATTGTCCCGGGACATCACCGCGCAGCGCATCGCGACGGAAAACGCCGCCCCTCACATCGTTGAGGACGCCCGCATCCGCCGCGTTCTGGACTACCTGCACGGCCACTATGCGCAACCTGTCGGCATTCCCGAGCTGGCGCAAATGGCCTGCGTCAGCGTTTCAGCCTTCCATCGCATGTTCCGCAAACACACGCGCTGCACGGCGCTGGACTACATCGTCCGGCTACGCATCGGACATGCCTGCGCCTTATTGATGCAGGGCAAACTGGCGGTCAGCGCGATTTCCGAACAGGTCGGCTATGCCTCCCAGGCGCTGTTCAATCGGCAGTTCAAGGCGCACAAGGGCATGACGCCGTCACAGTTTCGGCTGCAACACGGGCATCACTTTCAATAAGCCGATTCTTCTATACGCCTTACAACAAACGCCACAATCGTACTGCTCAACGCGCTAAATCAGGCTGCCGCCCAGGCAAGCCGGGGTGATTCCATACCTGTATGCACAACAACAAGACAGGTCACCCCATGAGCAATTACCACACCTTCGAATGTGCCGAGCTGCCGGACGACTACAAGCGCAGCATCGTCGCCATGAAAAAGGCCCTGCGCGCGCAGATCGGCGACGTGCCTGGGCTGTTCGCCGAGGTCAGCGAGTTCATCAGGGCTGAAATCGCCTCGATCAAGGCCCAGCAGTCTGCCTGGCCCGAACTCGACTTTGAAACCATCGCCACCGGCCAGGTCACCGAAGCACAACGAGCCCTCATCAAGCGCCGGGGCTGCCTGGTGATCCGCAACCACTTCCCCAGGGAACAGGTGCTGGCGTGGGACAAGAGCCTGCTGGACTACCTCGACCACAACCTTTTCGACGAGGTGTATCGCGGCCCGGCTGACAACTTCTTCGGCAACCTCGAAGCCTCACGCCCGGAAATTTTCCCCATCTATTGGTCCGACGCCCAGATGCAAGTGCGCCAACACGAACGCATGGGCGCTGCACAGTCGTTCCTGAATCGCCTGTGGACCTACAACTCCCAAGGCCGGCATTGGTTCGACCCAGACATCAATGCGCTGTACCCCGACCGCGTCCGCCGCCGCCCACCGGGCACCAGCTCCAAAGGGCTTGGCCCCCACTCCGACTCGGGCGCCCTGGAACGCTGGCTTCACCCGGCTTACCTCAAGGTGTTCGACAAGATCTACCGCAACGACTTCAAGTCCTACGACCCCTGGGACGCCACCCATCGCACCGAAGTCGATGAATACGCCTACAAGGACACGGTGAAATGCTCGGCCTTCCGCACCTTCCAGGGCTGGACCGCACTGTGCGACATGCAGGCCGACCAGGGCGTGCTGCATACCTTGCCGATCCCCAAGGCCATGGCCTACATGCTGCTGCGCCCGTTGCTGGACGACGTCCCCGAAGATGAGTTGTGCGGCGTTGCGCCGGGCAAGGTGCTGCCGGTTTCAGAGAAATGGCATCCGCTGCTGGTCCAGGGCATGACCCCGATTCCGGACGTGCAGGCCGGCGATTCGGTGTGGTGGCACTGCGACTTGATCCACAGCGTCGCCCCCGTCGAAAACCAACAGGGCTGGGGCAACGTGATGTATGTGCCCGCCGCGCCCATGTGCCCGAAAAACCTGCGGTACGCCAAGGATGTGCTCAGGGCGTTCGAGCAAGGGGTTTCGCCGGATGACTTTGCCCGGGAGGACTATGAAAAGGACTGGGGTGACCGCTTCATGAAGTCGCAATTGAATGCGCTGGGCCGCAAAGGGTTGGGGCTGGAATAGAGGGTTATTAGATCGCCTTGCGGCTCCCTATCCAACCTAATGAACCCAGTCCTCGTAAGACAACCCGGCGACGCGACTGAATTCACGGACATTATTCGTCACCAATGTACAACCCGCAGCGATGGCATGCCCCGCGATCGCGGTGTCGTTCTGACCAATGATCAAGCCAGCGTCTGTCAGGCTCCGTTTCACGTCTACGGTCGCATCCACCGCATTTACCCCCCAAGGCAAAACCTCATCCAACCGCTTCACAAACTCATCCACCAGAACCTTGTGCTTGGGTGATGCTTTTTTACCAATCTGCCCATAACGCATTTCGGAATAGGTGATCGCAGATATGACGATTCGATTATTGCGTGCAATCTCTGCGGCCAATCTTTCCAAAACACACTCAGGACGCTCGCGCATGATGAAAGAACAAATACAGGTATCAAGCATGTAGACGGTCACAGATTAAACCTGCCTTCATCGCTGATAATGTCGGGACGCTCTTCCAGAAAATCCGGATCAGCCTTGGGTAGCTCAGCGAACGACCTCCAACTAGGACGCACAGGCCGCAGCGTGATGGTGTCGCCGTTACGCGTGATTTCCAACTCTCCCACGCCGTCATAAGCCATATCCGTGGGCAAGCGGATTGCCTGATTCTTACCATTCTTGAAAATTGAGACAGTGCGCATAATCGTCACTCCTACATATGCCTGACCTATGCAATCTAGCGACACACCCTGACATATGCAAGCCATAGGTCTACGCGGCGACCATCGGTAGCACTGCTGCGCGGCTGTAAAAAAATCCAGAAGCGGCAAACCCTTGCAAACCCTTGCTCTGGCTCGAAAAGCAGTCTTTTTGGCCGCTCACCGAGACCATCCGCCGCAACACAAAGTCGAATTTTTCCCTATAATGCGCGGGTAAATCGGGCCTGCAATATCCCTTTACACTGGGACGAAGAGCCAGACCTGAGGCCCCCGCTGGAGCTCGCAAGCACTGCTCCGCCCCTCAAGCCTCAAGCAGAACACCCGTAACCCTGATTCCGTTTAATGCGTGCGTTAGCTGCAACAAACGATTCCTTAAGATCCACCGCGGCCTTTGGGCCGTGTGAACACCCAACCATCCGGTTTCACACGGGCACCTTAGAGCCCTCACGCAGGAGACGACACGTCATGCTGAGCTGGGACGAGTTCGACAAAGAAGAAGACGGCGAAGTAGTTGCCAAAGGCGCCAACGCCGGCCACGCCACCGAAGCCAACATGGACCGCCTCGACGGCGCCGGCGCTGCTGCCGCCATCGAAGCCCGCGCCGTCACCGCCGCTGACTCCGCCGCCATCGTGCGCGCCAAGGCCGCCCTCGACAAACTCGACGTCGCCGAAGGCCTCGCCGAACTCGAAGGCTCCGCCGCCCGCGTCGCCGTTGACGAAAAGCGCATGATCAACTGCCGCGCCGACCTCAACCAACTCGTACCCTTCAAGTACGACTGGGCCTGGCAGAAGTACCTCGACGGCTGCGCCAACCACTGGATGCCGCAAGAGGTCAACATGACCGCCGACATCGCCCTGTGGAAAAATCCGGAAGGCCTGACCGACGACGAGCGTCGCATCGTGATGCGCAACCTCGGCTTCTTCTCCACTGCGGATTCGTTGGTCGCGAACAACCTGGTACTGGCCGTATACCGCCTGATCACCAACCCGGAGTGCCGCCAGTACATCCTGCGCCAGGCCTTCGAAGAAGCGATCCACACCCACGCCTACCAGTACTGCATCGAATCGCTGGCCATGGATGAAGGCGAGATCTTCAACATGTACCACGAGATTCCATCGGTCGCCAAAAAGGCTGCCTGGGGCTTGAAGTACACCCGTTCGATCTCCGATCCGAAGTTCGAAACCGGTACCGTCGAGACCGACAAAGAATTGCTGCGTAACCTGGTGGCGTACTACTGCGTCCTGGAAGGCATCTTCTTCTACTGCGGCTTCACCCAGATCCTGTCCATGGGCCGTCGCAACAAGATGACCGGCGTGGCCGAGCAGTTCCAGTACATCCTGCGGGATGAGTCGATGCACCTGAACTTCGGTATCGATGTGATCAACCAGATCAAAATCGAAAACCCGCACTTGTGGGATGCCGAGATGAAGGAAGAAGCAACCCAGATGATCCTGCAAGGGACTCAGCTGGAGATTGAATACGCGCGTGACACCATGCCGCGCGGGGTGCTGGGGATGAATGCGGCGATGATGGAGGATTACCTCAAGTTCATCGCGAACCGTCGTCTGTCGCAGATTGGGTTGAAGGAAGAGTATCCAGGGACGACTAACCCGTTCCCTTGGATGAGCGAAATCATGGACTTGAAGAAAGAGAAGAACTTCTTCGAGACTCGTGTGATCGAGTACCAGACCGGCGGCGCGCTGAGCTGGGATTGATTCCTTAGCCAACTGAAAAGCCCTGACTTGTTCAGGGCTTTTTTGTATTTGCAGAGTGCCAAATCCTACAGCCCCGTAGGAAATTTCGTAGACGTGCTAGTGGCCACTCAGTATCGTCCGAGGACTTTCTACCCTCGGCGACTGTATGGATATTACAAAAGACAGCATCGACTGGAGCGACGAGGAATTAGCCGCGGCAGTCGAGACCTACTTGAAGATGTTGGCGTTGGAGAAGAACGGCCAACCCTTTAATAAAGCCCATGAAAACCGATTGCTACGTCAGGGACCAATCGCAGGTCGTACAGAAGGCTCCATCGAGTTTCGCATGCAGAATATCTCTGCGGTTCTGGTCCAAATGGGCCTGGATCGGATCAAGGGGTACAAACCTGCAAATAACGTGGGCTCGGGAGTAGAACAACAGATTCGCAAAGCCCTCACTGCCCTTCGTATATTTGAATCAGATGAAACAGCGCAAACTGCAGATGAACAAACCCTCGTCCGCCGAGCATCCAAGCTACTGCAGCAGCCCATCGAGAAGGTGCCGGACGGAATTGCGAAGCCACAGAAAGTGTCCATTGTCGGTACGGCTTTTGTTCGCGATCCCAAAGTACGCGCTTGGGTATTGAATGAGGCCAATGGCATTTGCGAAGGCTGCGGTTCAAACGCTCCCTTCGAAGTGGATGGCTTGCCATTTCTTGAAGTACATCACGTCAAGCACCTCGCCCAGAAGGGTTCGGATCGCATCACCAATGCTGTAGCCTTGTGCCCGAATTGCCATCAGCGTTGTCACCGATCAAGTGACCGCGGTGACTTCACCAAAGGGCTTTACTCGAAAATCGAAAGATTGAAAGAAGAGTAAACTTCTGTGGTCACAACTGATGTATTACCAAAATTACGAGATAGGACCGAGACCCGCCCGTGAACCCAGACATGCTCGAATCCGGCCCCTTGGATGCCAAAGTACTCTCCGTCTTTGACTTCGACGGCACCCTGACCCACCACGACAGTTTCGTGCCGTTCCTGAAGTTCGCCTTTGGTAAAGGTGAGTTCGTGCGCAGGATGGTGAAGCTGGCCGTGCCTGGCGCGCAGTTTGTGTTGCGCGTCATTAGCCGCGATGAGCTCAAGGCGCAGTTGATCCGCACCTTTATGACCGGCGTGGACAAGGCGTGGGTTCAGCAGAAAGCGGAAGCGTATTGCCAGGCGTATTGGAACAAGCTGATGCGCCCAACCGGGCTGCAATCGGTGGCCGATGAGGTGAAGTCCGGGGCGGTGGTGACGTTGTGTTCGGCGTCGCCGGCGTTGGTGTTGCAGCCGTTTGCGGATCGGCTTGGGATCCGGTTGATTGGTACTGAGCTTGAGGTGGTGGACGGGGTGTTGACGGGCAAGCTCACGGGGAATAATTGCCGGTGTGAGAATAAGGTGCTTCGGCTTGAGGCGGTTTATGGGGATCTGGGGGAGTATCGGCTCAGGGCCTGGGGTGATACGCGCGGGGATCGGGAATTGTTGGCGGCGGCGCAGGATGCGCATTTTCGGCATTTTCATGCGAAGAAGAAACGAATCAAGCAACGCTGAATCGCCTGGACGACCTATCTGTGTGCGCTGGATTGACTGCCTTAGGCGGCGATCCAGTTTTCCACGATCAAGCCATTCACTCGCTTGAACTCACCTTCGTTGTTAGTCACCAAGACCAATCCTGAGCTTCTGGCGTGGCCCGCGATGTGCAGGTCATTTACGCCGATTGGAGTGCCCTTCTTTTCGAGATCGGAGCGGATCGAGCCGTGGTGAAAAGCGGCCTTGTCATCGTAGTGAATGACGTCAAGCCGGGAGATGAAGTCCTCCACCGCCCGAGTATTTTTCTCAACAAACTGGCTTTTTTCGGCCCCGTGCATCAATTCCGCAAGGGTGATCGAAGAGATCACCATACGACCTACATTCGCATTGAATTTTTCCAGTATTTCCATAGGCCGACGCTTGATGATGTAGATCACGATGTTCGTATCAAGCATGTACTTAATCATCAAAGGACTCTCGCTCTTGCTGGGTTTGGTCGGCGCGCTCCTCCATAAAATCATCAGATACCGATTCGCTTGCAAGGAAAAAGCTGTCCCAAGTGTTTTCAACCGGCGAAATAATCAGTTCGCGCCCCACGGCACGCACCTCTACAGTTTTCACCCCAGCGGGAAAACGCATATCAGCAGGGATGCGGATATTTTGTGTACGGTTATTGGTGAAGATCGTTCCAGTAGACATAAGGAACACCTCTCTAGGCAGGGGAAGACAGGTAAGAATGATAGTTTGCAGATGCTCTATTGCATAGCTCTATAGCAGCTACCCGACAAGCGTAGCCGAACAGGTAGCTGTTGGTGGCGGCGCAGGAGGCACATTTTCATGCGAAGAAGAAGTTGGGCAAGTTGCGGCGGTGATGCGGGTGGATATGGTCTGCGGGTAGACCGAGTTGATCCCATCACAGCCTCGCTGGGGCTCGACAGCTCCCACAGGGGGTCTCTGTATGTCCTCAGGGTTGGATGAGCGGATTAGATTGGCGCTTTCAGATCCACGCCCAATGCCGTTGCGAAGGCTTTGACCAGCGGGCTTCGTGGGGCGTTGTGGCGCAGGATAAGGTTGAACGCTGTGCTCAGGTGGATCTGCTCCGGGCATAACACGCGCAGGCGCCCTTCCTTCACCAGCGGCGCGGCGTAGTGTTCCGGGAGGAAGCCCAGGAAGCGGCCGGTGAGAATGAGGATGGCCACGGCTTCTACCTGTGAGGCCGAGGCGGACTGACTGTCGTAGCTGACGAAGTTGGCCTTGTCGCTGTGGATCGCGTAACGATGGTTGACCACTTCATGCTGGCGCAACACATCTGCGTTGATGTCACTCGCTTCAAACAGCGGATGCCCGACGGCGCAGTACGCGTGGGACTTTTCTTCGTACAGCGGGAAATAATCGAATTCTTCCCGTCGCTGGTACACCGGGACGATGCCGACAATCAGCCGCCCTTCCACCACGCCCCGTTCAACTTCGTCCAGTTGCGAGGCATGTAGACGTAATCTTATTTTTGGCGACTCTGTATGTAATCTTCCCAGCGCGTTAATCAATGGTGAATTAACGTCGGAGACGGTGTTATCAATAACGCCCACACTAAGGTCGCCGATCAGTTCATTCTGCGCCGAACTAAGCTTGTCTCTGAAACTGTCTACCGAGGCAAATAATTCAATGGACGCTTGATAGACTAATTTGCCTTCTTCGGTCAGGCCAAACCCTTCCCGCCCTCGCGTACACAGGCGCATGCCGATGCGAATTTCCAGGTCGGAAATCTGCTTGCTGATCGCCGCCAGGCCCACATTCAGCTCGTTCTGCGCCGCGCTGAAGCCGCCCGCTTCGACCACAGCCTTGAACACCCGCAGCAATTTGAAGTCCAGGCCGCTGAGTTGCAGGGGCGGTCTTGTGCCGGGTTTTGGCGGTATGTTTCCAGAATTGGAAAGTGGGGTTTCCATAATACGTGTTGACCTCAAGTGCCATATTCAACAGGCTTTGACCTACTCCATGAACATCGCCGGGCGGCAATAATGAACATACTTAACCGCCCTTGGCAACCTTGAATATAGCGGGTTGAACAGCTTTTACCGGCTGATTTAACGCCCATAAAAACCTGACACTACGATCAGGACTTTTCGTTTTGCTACTGCCCTCCGAATCCATAAGGCCAAGCCACGTCCATCGGGCTTGTCACTTCTAAAAACAAGCGTGAGGAACACCATGTCTCAGCCCACCGATCGCCTCTGGGGTGCTCGTTTCAAGTCCGGCCCGTCTGCTGCTTTGGCGGCGCTGTCCCGTTGCCCCGAGCGCTATTTTCGCCTGACGCCCTACGACCTGGCCGGCTCCCGGGCCCATGCCCGTGAGTTGCAGCGCGCCGGGTTGCTGGATGAGTCGGAAACCTTGCGCACCCTGGAAGCGCTGGACCGCATCGGTGAGGACTTTGCCGCTGGCCGCCTGCACCCGACGCTGGATGACGAGGATGTGCACACCTTCATCGAGCGGGTGTTGACCGAGCGTTTGGGCGCCCTGGGCGGCAAGTTGCGCGCCGGACGTTCGCGCAATGACCAGACGGCCAACGATTTGCGCCTGTTCCTGCGAGACCACGCGCGCACCATCACCACCGAGGTGTTGGGCTTGCAGCAGGCGCTGGTGGACCAGGCCGAGCAGCATATCGAGAGCATCTGCCCGGGTTTCACCCACTTGCAGCAGGCGCAGCCGATTGTGTTCGCCCATCACTTGTTGGCTCATGCGCAATCGATGCTGCGGGATGTGCAGCGCCTGGTGGACTGGGATGCGCGTACGGCGTTGTCGCCGTTGGGTGCCGCGGCGATGGCGGGCTCGGCAATTGCTCGCCAGCCGGAGCATTCGGCCAAGGAGATGGGTTACACCGGGCCGTGCGAAAACTCTATCGACGCTGTAGCCAGTCGCGACCACGTGGCGGAGTTTCTGTTTGTGGCAGGCATGCTCGGGGTGAATATTTCGCGGCTGTCGGAGGAGTTTTGCCTGTGGTCGTCGCGGCAGTTTCGCTGGGTGCAGTTGGACGATGCCTACGCCACCGGTAGCTCGATCATGCCGCAGAAGAAGAACCCGGACATTGCCGAATTGGCGCGGGGTAAAGCGGGGCGGTTGATTGGCAACCTGACCGGGCTGATGTCCACGCTCAAGTCGTTGCCGCTGTCGTACAACCGCGATTTGAGTGAAGACAAGCACAGTGTGTTGGACAGCGTGGATACGTTGCTGCTGGTGCTGCCGGCGATGGCCGGGATGGTCGCGACGATGAAGGTGCAGGTGGAAGAGCTGCGGCGTCAGGCGCCGATGGGTTTCACATTGGCAACTGAGGTGGCGGATTGGCTGGCCACTCGTGGTGTGCCGTTCAAGGAGGCCCATGAGATTACCGGTGCCTTGGTGCAGGCCTGTGAGAAGCATGAAATTGAATTGTGGGAAGCCTCGCCGGCATTTTTGGCAGAGGTGGATACGCGGCTGACGCCGCAAGTGCGTGAGTGCCTGACCCTGGAAGCGGCGATTGCGGCGCGCAATGGTTGGGGTGGTACGGCGCCGGATCGGGTGCGGGAGCAGATTGGGCGGTTGAAGGTGGCCCTGGCTGCGCAACAGAAGTGGGCAGAAAACTACACCGGCTTTCGAATTTAAAGATTGTTCCCACGCTCTGCGTGGGAATGCCTCTTGTGATGCTCCGCGTCACGCTTTTGGGACGCAGAGCATCCCTTGCTGCATTCCCACGCAGAGCGTGGGAACGATCAGTGTATTCAGTTGTTTTGGAGAGTCACCATGAAGCAAACCCCGGCAGAGCGCTTGCAAGCCGAGCGCCAGCAGACCGAGAACCAGTTCGATATCACCCAGTACGAGCACGTGCCCCGTCGCTATTACGGGCGGATGTTTTTTGCCACGTTGATCGTGATCGCACTGGCTGCCTTGCTGCGTGCATTCGCCAACGGTCAGATCGAATGGTCCTACATCGGTCAGTTCCTCACGTCCGAGGCGATCATCTGGGGCCTGGTGAACACCATCATCATGTCGATCCTGGCCATGGCGCTGGGCGTGGTGATCGGGGTGATCACGGCGATCATGCGCATGTCGGCCAACCCGATCCTGCGTTACGTGGCCATCACCTACACCTGGCTGTTCCGGGGTACGCCGCTGATTCTGCAACTGCTGTTGTGGTTCAACCTGGCGCTGATTTTCCCGGTGATCGCGATTCCCGGCCTGTTCAGCATCGATACCGTGGACCTGATGACGCCGTTCGTGGCCGCCCTCCTCGGCCTGAGCATCAACCAGGGTGCCTACACCGCTGAAGTGGTGCGCGCCGGCCTGTTGTCGGTGGACACCGGCCAGTACGAAGCCGCCAAGTCGATCGGCATGCCGAGCCTTCAGGCGCTGCGTAGGGTGATTCTGCCCCAGGCGATGCGGGTGATCATTCCGCCTGTAGGCAACGAGTTCATCAGCATGGTGAAAATGACCAGCCTGGCGAGTGTGATCCAGTACTCGGAGCTGCTGCACAACGCGCAAAACATCTACTACGCCAACGCCCGGGTCATGGAGCTGCTGATTGTTGCAGGCATCTGGTACCTGGCGGTGGTGACTGTTCTTTCATTCGGTCAGAGCCGCCTTGAGCGTCGTTTTGCCCGCGGCGCCGGCAAGCGTTCGTAAGCCCTGACTGAGGAGATTTGCCCCATGAGAAGCATCGTCAAGGCCGTGAACCTGAACAAGTATTACGACCAGTATCACGCGTTGCAGGACATCAACCTGGAAGTCGAACAAGGCGAAGTGCTGTGCATCATCGGCCCGTCCGGTTCCGGCAAAAGTACCCTGCTGCGCTGCGTCAATCAGCTGGAAAAAATCGACAAGGGCGGCCTGTGGGTCGATGGCGAACTGGTGGGCTACCGGGTCGTCGGCAACAAGCTGCATGAGTTGAATGAATCACAGATTGCTCGTCAGCGCCTGGCCACCGGCATGGTGTTTCAGCGCTTCAATCTGTTCCCGCACATGACCGTGTTGCAGAACATCATCGAGGGCCCGTGCCAGGTGCTCAAGCGCTCGCCCAAGGAAGCCACCGAGGATGCGTTGGAGTTGTTGGCCCGCGTCGGCCTGGCGGACAAGCGCAATGCCTACCCGGTGGAGTTGTCCGGCGGCCAGCAACAACGTGTGGCAATTGCCCGTGCGCTGGCGATGCGCCCCAAGCTGATGTTGTTTGACGAACCCACGTCAGCCCTCGACCCGGAGCTGGTAGGAGAAGTGCTGTCGGTGATGCGCGATTTGGCCACCACCGGCATGACCATGATTGTGGTCACCCATGAGTTGGGCTTCGCCCGCGAAGTGTCCAACCGCATGGTGTTTATGGATGCCGGCCAGATTGTGGAAGCCGGCAGCCCGGAAGAAATTCTAATAAGCCCACAAAACCCGCGTACCCAAAGCTTTATTTCTGCCGTTCGCACTTAACTAAAAAACTAACGAGAACGCCCCCATGAAAAATCTGTTTCTTCCAAGTTTGCTCGTAGGCCTGATGGCCTCCACTTCGGTTTTGGCGGCATTGCCGGCAGCGATCAAGGACAAGGGTGAGATCAGCGCGGCCATCGTGCCGAACTACCCGCCGATGGATTTCAAGGACACCGCCACCAACAAGCTCACCGGCCTGGACTTTGACCTGGGCAACGCCCTGGCCGAGCGTTTGGGGGTGAAGATCAAGTGGCAGGAAACCGGCTTCGAACAAATGCTCAGCGGCCTGACCACCAAGCGCGTGGACATTGTGCTGTCGGGCATGACCGACACTGCCGAGCGTCAGAAGGCGGTGACCTTTATCGACTACTTCACCAGCGGCCCGCAGCTGTACACCCTGGCCAAGCGTGAAGACCTCAAGGAATTGACTGACCTGTGCGGTAAAAAAGTCGGCACCAGCCGACGTACCACCTGGCCGTCGGAAATTGCCGCGTGGAGCAAGGAAAACTGCGAGAAGGCCGGTAAGCCAGCCATCGTGGTGATTGGCACTGAGGGTTCGGCGGATGCCCGGGCGCAATTGCAGCAGAACCGTCTGGATGCGGCGATGCAGGGCAGTGAAACCATTCCTTACCTGATGTCGCTGGACAAGGGTAAGTACAAGCCGGTGGGCCTGGCGATTTCCAAGCAGTTCACCGGGCTTGGGATTGAGAAGAGCAATACCGAGTTGGTCACGGCCATCAGTGAGGCGTTGCAGGGCATGATTGATGACGGGACCTACGGCAAGATTCTGCAGAAGTGGGATCTGGAGCAAGGTGCGGTGGAAAAAATCAGCATCAATGCCGGCCAGTAACACCCTATAACCCTGTGGGAGCCGGGCTTGCCCGCGATGAGGGCGTGTCAGTCGATATTTCCAGTGGCTGACACACCGCAATCGCGGGCAAGCCCGGCTCCCACAGGGATCAACTGTGTATGAAAGATCATCGTCAGCCCCAAGAATAAGGACATCCGCCCCACCGTGGCCACGTACTCCCTGGTAATCCGCCGCCTGATGATCTGCTCGGTGACCATCGTCGTCAGCCGCGCCATGACCAGCCCATTGCTCGCCCTGTTGCTGAGCACCCGCCTGGGCCTCAACCAGCAAGACATCGGCTTGCTGATGGGCATCGCCGTGTTCATCGCCACCCTGCTGGGCCTCTATGGTGGCTACATCATCGACCGCCTGGAAAAGCGCAAGCTGCTGATCCTGGCGATGCTTTCCAGCTCCATCGGTTTTCTGTTGCTGACCTTCGCCAGCAACCTGTACCTGACCACCCTGACCCTGGTGATCACCGAAGCCGCTTCGGCGCTGTTCCTGATCGGCTCCAAGGCGATCATCAGCGAGAACCTGCCGGTGGGCCAGCGGGCCAAGGTGTTTTCCCTGCGCTACACCCTGACCAATGTCGGCTACGCCACCGGCCCGATGCTCGGCGTGGTGATTGCCGGGCAGATGCCCCTGGCACCGTTCCTGATCGCCAGCGCGATTGCCTTTGGCAGCCTGTTCCTGATGATCGGCATCCCACCGACCCAGCGCGACGACAGCAACAAACCCTTAAGTTTTCTCAGCACCCTGAGGACCCTGCGCAGCGATCGCACCTTGATCCTGTTTACCAGCGGCAGCCTGTTGAGCACCATTGTCCACGGGCGCTACACCCTCTATCTGTCGCAGTTTCTGCTTGTGGCCTACAAGCCGGAGAACGCGCTGAAAATTCTCTCTGCGGTGCTGGCGTGCAACGCCATCACGGTGATCCTGATGCAATACCAGATCGGCCGCTTCCTCAAGCGTGAACAACTGCGCTACTGGATCGTGCTCGGCACCTCACTGTTTATTGCCGGGTTGATCGGCTTCAGCATGGCGGACGGCCTGGTGTCGTGGTGTGTCGCGATGTTTGTGTTCACCCTCGGGGAGATGATCATCTACCCGTCCGAGTTCCTGTTTATCGACACCATCGCCCCGGACGCCCTGCGCGGCAGTTATTACGGCGCACAAAACCTGGCGGCATTTGGCGGCGCCTTGAGCCCGGTAATCTGCGGCTACCTGCTGATCAATGCATCCCCCGCCTCGATGTTCTATGTACTGAGCGGGTTGACGGCAGTGGGTGGCACCTTGTGTTTCCTGAGTGGCCGGCGTGTGGTGGTCCGTGCGTAATTTCTACTGATATTTGCTCGATATCCCGCTATTAATAGCGAAATCTCTCACGGACCCGAGCCCCATGAAATTCGACACGGCCTACAGCCTGAGTCTCGACGACAAGCTGTCGATCTATGACGTGCGCGACCTGAATTTCGACGAAACCGCCGCCTTCGATTCCGACAAGGACAGTTTCCTGTGCCCCAACGACGAGTGCCGGGCGGCGTTTGCGGCGGGCAATGTGTTGGGCACGTTCAATGCAAAAAACGTCAATTACCTGCGTACGCCCCACTTCAAGAACATCCCCAGCACCCGGCATATCGAGGGTTGCCGTTACGCCAGTCGCCCTGCCGGAAAAGGCGAATCTGAGGATGGGCCGGAGGAAAACTTCCCGTCGGAATTTGTCCTGACGCGGCGCCAGTACGAACGCAAAACGCCGGTCATCGGTGCTGAGGGTGGCACCGCACAAGAGCCACCGAAAACGCCGGCAACCCGCAACGCCTTGTCTCACAGCTCAAGCGACACCACCCCGGACAAGACCAGCGTCTTTGCCCACCCGGTGGAATGCTACGTGTCCAATATCGGCGACAAGGACAAGCTCAAAAGCATGCCCTTGAAGATCGGCGAGCACACCGCGACCTACTGGACGTTTTTCAAGAAGATCGAATACCTGCAAGACAATAAAGGCCTGATCTACTGGGGCAAGATCAAGGAGATCAAGGACTACACCAGCAGCTTTCGCATCGACTTCGAAAAGAAAGCCTGGCTCGACAAGAAGCCCTATTCCATCAACGTTTACCTGAGCAAAAAACTGATCGAGGACTACCGCAAGCGCAAGGCGTTCCTGGAGCAGATCAAGGCCGCGGTGGACAGTGATCGAGCGCTGTATTGCTTCTTCTACGGGGTGACACCGGAGCTGAAACAGGTGCCAAGCAAGAAAAACCCCGAGCAGACGTTCGGGGTATTCAGTGCCAATATCGAGAACCTCGATCACCTGATTATTCGCGAGGCGCCGGGGTTGGAAACCTAAAGCAGCATGCTCACCATCACCACGCCCAACAACCCGATATACACCCGCGCATGCAGTGCATCCGGGATGCGACCGATCCACGGCGTGGCCAGGCGAATGCCCAGCAGCGAACCCAGGGTGAGGATGGCAAACGCCAGCAAGTCGACATAGCCGACAAACCACGCGCCCAATTGCACCTTGGCGAATCCCGCCATGAGCATGTAGGTAAATGTACCGGCCAGCGCCACCGGCACGCTCAGCGGGTTAGCCATGGACGTGGACTGGGACATGCTCAAGCCACAACGGCGTAACAGCGGCACGGTCATCACGCTGCCGCCCACACCCAGGAAGGTCGCGATCACGCCAATGGCGATGCCGCCGCCCGTCACTTCCGCTCCGCTCAGGCGTCGTGGCTGGAGCCTGTCGTCCTGGCTGAGAAAGCCCCTGCGCAACAGGCAATCGACAATGGTGACGGCCAGGTAGGCGATAAAGGCGTACCGCATGAAATCACCGCTGGCGAACATTGCGGCCCCTGCGCCCAGCACGGCGCCGACCCCGATGTACCCGCCCAACGGCCACAGGTAGTGGCGAATCAGATTACCTTTGCGCTGGTGTTTTCCGGTAGCAAGCAGCGCGTTGACGATCATCACGCAGGTCGAGGTGGCGACCGCGATATGCATCGCTGATTCACTCACGCCCGCGTCGCGGCTGAGCTTGAGCATGCCGTACAGCAACGGCACCACCACGAACCCGCCACCGAAGCCGAACAGCACAGCGGTCACGCCTGTCATGCAGCCGAACAGTGCCAGTAATAGATAGAACATCGGGAATCGCCTTCAGTATCAGGGAGAGCTGTCGACGATAGAGATTCAAGGCTTGGCCCGCTTGCGCATGTCGGCCAATAATGTGCGAGATATTGCCACTTCCGGAATCAGCTCCATGCGCAACGTTTCCATCGCTCAGCTCGACCTGACCCCGCGAACGGTCGTGGCAATCGGCACCGACTATCCCCACGGCTATCTGCTCAAGCGCCACAGCCATCGCCGCGGCCAGTTGCTGTATGGCGCCACCGGGGTGATGCAAGTCAGCACCCAGCAAGGCAACTGGGTTGTGCCGCCCCAGCGTGCGGTGTGGATTCCCGCCCAGGTGCCCCATGAGGTGCTGATGATCGGTGTGTCGACGCGCAGCCTGTATATCGAACCGCACGCCGTCACCGACTTGGGCGCCAGTTGTCACGTCATCAATGTTTCACCCCTGATGCGACAGTTGCTGATGGAGGCGGTGGAGCTGCCGCTGGAATACGACGAGGCCGGGCGCGACGGTGCGCTGGTCAGCCTGCTGTTGCATGAACTGGCACGCGCCACGCACTTGCCCCTGCATATCCCGCTGCCGGAGGACCCTCGCCTGCTTGCTCTGTGCCTGACGTTTCTGCAGCGGCCCGACGTGCACCAGTCACCGGTTCAATGGGCGCAACAATCGCACCTGAGCCTGCGCACCTTCAGCCGGCATTTTCGCCAACAAACCGGCCTGAGCTTCGTGCAGTGGCGCCAGCGGGCCTGTGTTGTGCAGGCCTTGGCGCGGTTGGCCAGCGGTGCAAGCGTCACCCGGATCGCCCTGGACCTGGGCTATGAAAACCCGGCGGCATTTTCCAGCATGTTCCGCCGGGTGCTTGGGCAGTCACCGAGCACCTACCTGGAAGGGGCGAAATAGAGCGGCGGCAGCGCTATCGGAAAATCCAGTTGATGAGCGGTCAAAACAACTGTACAAAAACACAGTATAGTTTGCCCTCCCCCGTCGAACCTGGAGAAAGTCCATGTCCTCTCTGGCAATGAGCAGCACCGTAGAACAGCAGATCGTCCTTCATCAATTCACCCCACGGCACAGCGTCCAGGCCCGCCTGATGCTGGGCTGGAGCCGGGAAGACCTGGCCCGGGAAGCGGATGTGGAAGTGGACGCCCTTCAACGTTTTGAAAGCCATGGCGACGTGGACGATGCTGTCCGCCTGAGTGTGGCGTTTCGCCTGGAGGCTGAAGGGTTGGTGTTTTTCCCGGGCTTTGCGCCGGGTTGGGGGATGAATGTGCGGGGCTCTTTGCCACTGTCGTCAGAGCATTCAGTGCTTGAAACGGTTGAGTAAGATTTCTCTTCGCGCTGACGCTTATCCCTATTTAGGTATATCCTCTCATGAGTTCATGGAAGCCACTCCTCTGGGTGGGCGGTAGCAAGAAAGATCTGCAGCAAATGCCTGGGCCTGTTCAAGATGTGTTTGGCTTTGCGCTCCACCTCGCCCAAGGAGGAGGCAAGCACTCACAGACCAAGGCATTGAAAGGGTTTGGCGGTAACGCGGTACTTGAGGTGGTGGAGGATTTCGACAGCAACACTTATCGTGGTGTGTATACCGTCCGTTTCGACTCAGCTGTTTATGTCCTTCATTGCTTCCAGAAAAAGTCGACGAAAGGCATCGCTACAGCACAGCACGACATACAACTGATCAAACAGCGACTCAAGGCGGCGCAGGATCATGCACAAGCATCACAACGCGATTGAGATCGAAGAAAGCAGCGGCAATGTCTATGAAGACATCGGGCAGCCCGACGCCAGTGAAATGCAGGTCAAGGCACAGCTGGCGACGAAGATTGGTGAGATTCTCAAGGCACGTAGCCTCACTCAGGCACAAGCCTCCGTCATTCTCGGTTTATCCCAACCCAAGGTGTCTGAAATGCTGCGTGGCAGGTTTCGGGGTATCAGTGAAGCCAAAATGCTTGAGTGTTTGTCGCGCCTGGGGCGCGATGTGCAAATCGTTATTACAGCTGCGCCAGCTTCACGTACTCAAGGACGTATTGAAGTGCTATTCGCCTGAGTTGCCCTAGGTTCTGGCTCCCGCAAGTTCACGCCTGCAACTGCAACGCCCGACGGATCATTTGTGGCGGTTGGCCAAACGCTCGCAGGAAGGCTCGACGCATGCGCTCCGGGTCACCGAAGCCCGTCTCTCGGGCGACGACGTCGATGGAGTGGCTGCCGGATTCGAGCATCAACCTCGCCGCTTCAATGCGCAGGTGTTCTACCGCCTTGGCCGGGGATTGCCCGGTTTCGGCGCGGAACAGTCGGCTGAACTGACGCGGGCTGAGGTGTGCCGCTTGCGCCAGTTGTTCTACCGAGAGGTCCTCGTGCAAGTGCCCTTTGGCCCACGCCAGGGCGGTTTGTACGCGGTCGGACTTTGGGTCCAGTTCCAGCAACGCCGAGAACTGTGACTGGCCACCGGCACGGCGATGGTAAACCACCAGTTTTTTCGCCACGTCGCGGGCCACTTCCACGCCCAAATCGTGCTCGACCAGAGCCAGGGCCAGGTCGATGCAGGCGGTCATCCCGGCAGAAGTCCAGAGCGGGCCATCGACGGTGAAGATCCGGTCTTCCTCCAGCTTCACATTGGGGTAGCGCTGGCGAAACGTCATGGCGTGGTACCAGTGGGTGGTGGCCTTGCGCCCTTCCAGCAGGCCGGCCGCTGCCAGGTGGAACGAACCGGTGCAGGCCGACGTAACCCGGCGCGACGCCGTCAATGACGCTTGCAGGTACTCCACCATGCCAGGAGTGGGCTCAAGTAGTTCGTTGTCCCCCAGCACCAGGATCGTGTCGTAGACCTGCTGCCCGAACGCCAGGCTATCAATGGCAAAGCCCATGGAGCTTTTTATCGGCCCGCCATGCTCCGACAACAAGTCCACGCGGTAGAACGGTCGCCCCACCACGAAGTTGGCAAATTCGAACACGCTGCTGGTGGACAGGCTGAGCACCTGGAAACCGGGAAACAGCAGGATACCGACGGACACCATGACCAAACCTCATGTCTCTAAAAGAGGGATATATGACATTGCAGCCACCACATTACACCCATAATCTTGGTTCCAACAAGGCCGATCCCCTCCCCGGCCCATTTGGAGCAACTGCCATGTCGCAACACAAAGGTTATGCCCTGATTACCGGTGCCTCGTCAGGAATAGGCGCGGTGTATGCCGACCGCCTGGCCCGTGCCGGCTACGATCTGATTCTGGTGGCCCGCAACCAGCAACGTCTGGAGCAGTTGGCAACACGCTTGAACGCCAATACCCAGCGTGACGTGCAAGTGATAGCGGCCGATCTCAATCTGCCAGCCGACTTGGCGCGAATCGCCCGGATCGCGCACGAAGACAGCCGTATCAGCCTGCTGGTGAATAACGCTGGTGTGGGCGCCACGGCTTCGCTGCTGGAGTCAGATGCCGACAAAATGGACGCGATGATTCTGCTGAACGTACTGGCGCTGACCCGCCTGGCCAAAGCCGCGGCAACCAACTTTGTCGCCCAGGGCCGTGGCACGATTATCAATATCGGCTCGATTGTCGCTCTCGCTCCCAAAGTGCTGAACGGCGTGTATGGCGGTACCAAAGCGTTCGTGCAGGCGTTCAGCGAATCGCTGCAGCATGAGCTGAGTGACAAGGGCGTGGTGGTCCAAGTGGTGCTGCCAGGCGCTACCGCCACGGAGTTCTGGGACATCGCCGGCCTGCCTGTGAACAACCTGCCGGAAGCCATGGTGATGACCACCGAGAACCTGGTGGACGCCGCCCTGGCAGGCCTTGCCCAGGGCGAAGCCGTGACGATTCCGTCCCTGCCGGATAGTGCCGATTGGGACACCTACGAAAGCGCACGGCTGGCCCTGGGCCCGAACCTGTCGCACCGTGAACCCGCCGCTCGTTATGGGTTGAAGTAATCCGGACTAGCGCAGGCCGGGTGTAAACGCAGGCTTCCTGATTGCATGGGAGGCCTGCTCATACCCGTAAGCGACCGACAGCAACGTGGCTTCGCTCAAATTTGCCCCGTAGAAGTGAACGGCCGTTGGCATCCCTTCATCATCCATTCCCGATGGCATGGAGATACCGGGATAACCGGCCACTGCCGAGTAGTAGTAACTGTACGAGTGAAAATTGGACAATTCGCTCCTGTTGGTTTTTCCAATAATCACCACGCCGGCCTTCAGCAGGTTGTCCACCACCTTGGCGTTCCTTGAAGCGGGCCTGCCCACCCGCGCCATGGAGCCACCGCTGGTCTGCATCTTGTCGCCGGTTTCGAACACATCCTTGAGCGCTATCGGAACGCCATGCAAAGGCCCGCGCCCAAACCCGGTCCGATCATAAATACTCCCCGCCTGCCTGAATGTTGGGAATACCGTCCGATATCCCTGCCCCAGTCTAAGAAGCGAAATACTCGATGACTCGGGGGCAACTCTCACCGCCGCGTACGATCACTCTCCCCATGGCGTAGGCCCTTAAAGCCGCCCCAGAACCTGCTGACAACCTCGAACCAACGCCGCCAGACGATCTCTGGACCAGTGCGCACCATAGAACCAGACGACCCTCGACACCCCGTCGACGTCGGTGCCCGCGGGCACGCTGAAGCGTGGGTTATCGGCAGTCGCTGCTTTGTGGAAAGCAACACCTTGCGCATCCGCCACCACCCCATCCAGGCGGTTTTCCGTGACCCGGTCGTTAATCTCATTGCCGGGGTCCAGGGTAAAGTGACGTGTGTCATCGGTCACCCGCGCCGTCACAGGCACCAATTGCGCACCGGCTGCACGCAGTACGTCCAGTACCCGGGCAAAGTGCGGGCTGTGTTTGGCGGGTTTGCGCACATCACCGGTAACGTACTCGCTGGCAAAACCAATACGGCTGCCAGCCAGGGGCGGTGTGTTGATCAGATGACCCGGATCAGCGACGGGTGGAATCTCCACCATCACCCGCCCCTCGGGGTCGACACCGCTGAGGGCAATCAGTGATAACGCGGGATCGCGCACGCTGTGCATCATGGGGCCAGGGAGGTCGAGCCTGGGGCCGTAACCGCCCGTGGAGCCAAACTCCAGGCCGCCCTGGTGAGTGGCCGAATTGACGATCGTACCGGCCGCATGACTGCCAAACACGACGCCCTGGCTGGCAGTGGGGGCGCAAGGCTGGGGAGTACAACCGTCCCCCGATCCTGAAGGCTTGAACAGGCAGCGCACGCCCGGCCCCGTGACCTTCCTACTCTTATCGTCCATACACTCCCACGCCCGGAATAAAGTTTCGAGGCGTGATTGCATCCCTTCAGCGAGGTGGATGTCTGTCGGAAATGGCTGGTTTTGGCTCGTTCAAAAGCCCTGAAAGCGCGATCAGACGGTGATTATCCGCTGACGTGCGCTTCACTGCCCTGATGCTCGACGTCCAGCCACCAGGCCTGCCCGCGCTCCGGCTGGTTGAGCATGAACGCCTGCCCCATCGCCGGTGTGGTGATCGACACGTTACGCTCCCATGCCAGCGCCATGATGCGGTCGAAGGGTTCGTGCCATGCATGAAACGCCAGGTCGAACGTGCCGTTGTGGATCGGCAGCAACCAGCGGCCCTTCAAGTCGATGTGCGCCTGCAGGGTTTCTTCCGGTTGCATGTGCACGTGGGGCCAGTCGACGTTGTAGGCACCCGTCTCCATCAGGGTCAGGTCAAACGGGCCGTACTGCTCGCCGATACGCTTGAAGCCCTCGAAATAGCCGGTATCGCCGCTGAAGAAAATTCGCCGCGGGCCGTCGATCATCACCCACGAACACCACAGCGTCTGGTTGCCATCGAACAGGCCGCGCCCGGAAAAGTGCTGGGCCGGCGTGGACACAAAACGAATCCCGTCCACTTCAGTGCCCTGCCACCAATCCAGCTGCCGCACCTTGCTGGCATCCACGCCCCACTTGACCAGCGTATCGCCCACACCCAGCGGCGCGAGGAAATAGCGGGTCTTGTCCGCCAGTTGCACCACCGCCTTGTGGTCCAGATGGTCGTAGTGGTTGTGGGAAAGAATCACCGCCTCGATCGGCGGCAGGTCCTCAAGGCTGATCGGCGGCTGATGGAAACGCTTGGGGCCCGCCCAACTGAACGGCGAAGCACGCTCGGCGAACACCGGGTCGGTCAGCCAGAACTTGCCGCGCATTTTCAGCAGCACGGTGGAATGGCCGAGGCGGAAAACGCTATGGTCCGGGGCGGCAAACAGTTGCTCGCGAGTCAGCGGCTGCACCGGGATCTCACCCACCGGGCGCGTGCTGCGTGGCTTCTGGAAGAGCATCTTCCACATGATGCCCAGGGTCTTGCCCAAGCCGCCATGCTGGATGGGCTTCTGATTGGTGAAGTGACCTTGATGCTGTTCGGAAGACTTGGGCGCTGTAGAAGAACTGTCGAGACGGGTTGAGATCGTGGCCATTACCGAGGAACTCCTGCAGACTGCTCTAAAAATTACACTGCACAGTGTAGTTTCTAGATTGCAACAAAACCGGGAGCAAGTAAACTACCGAGTGTAAGTTTCCCTTCAGAGCCGAACTCCCACCATGACTGTACCCCTGCGCCTCACCGACCGTAAACGCGAAGCCATCGTGGCAGCCGCCATTGCCGAGTTTCGTGACAACGGGTTCGAGGTCACCAGCATGGACAAGATTGCGGCCACGGCGGGGGTTTCCAAGCGCACGGTGTACAACCACTTCCCGAGCAAGGAAGAGCTGTTCGCCGAGATCCTGCATCAACTGTGGGCCAGCAGTGTTGCGCAACTGGACGTCAGCTACGCCAGCGACCGCCCGCTGCGGGAGCAACTGCGCGGGTTGCTGCAGGCCAAGATGACGATGATGTCGGACGCCAACTTCCTCGACCTGGCCCGGGTCGCGATTGCCGCCACCATCCACTCGCCGGAGCGTGCCCAGGACATGGTCAACCGCCTGAGCAAGCGTGAAGAAGGCTTCACCCAATGGGTGCGCGCCGCCCAGGAAGACGGCCGGCTGAGCTGCACCGACCCATGCTTCGCCGCCCACCAGGTGCAAAGCCTGCTCAAGGCCTTTGCCTTCTGGCCACAGATCACCCTCGGCCAGCCGACCCTGGACGCCGACGCCCAAGCGAACGTCATCGAGTCGGCCATCGACCTGTTCCTCGCAGGCTATGAGGTCGTGCCGCAGCACTGACCTGTTGCAGGAACGACATCCAAGGTCGTTTTTATCTGATTCGCCGCGTGTCCTTTGCAAATGGCCTGGAAGGACACTGATTATTCCCACGCGAATAACTGACAATATTCACACGTATTATCCGACCAGTGGTTTTCCCGATCACGTGTGCCGTCGTACCTGCAAAAAAAGAATCGACCCAGGAATCTATGGAAAACCAACGAGGCAAAGGGCTGTCATTTGCCAGACGTATCTACAGGCCAAGGATCATCGGCCTGGGCATCGGCTGCATCAGCGTCATCGCCGCGCTCTACCCACTGCAAATGCCAGGCTGGGTCTGGGCGTTGCTGCTGTTCAATGGTTTTGGCTGGGCGCACCTGGCCTATCAACTTTCGACCCGCTCCGATTTCCCCTACAAGGCGGAACGGCGAAACCTGCTCTACGACTCGCTGCTCGGCGGGTTCTGGGCGGCGACTACACAGTTCACGCCACTGACGGCCGTGACCATCCTGTCGATGATGACCATGAACAACGTCGCCGCCGGCGGCAAACGCCTGTTCCTCCACGGCATCGTGGCGCAACTGGCAGGTATCGGCGTGTCCTGGCTGCTGTTTGGCATCCACTTCAATCCCGACGTCAGCCTGGTCCAGGTCTACGCCTGCCTGCCGATGCTGACCCTGTATCCCATGGCGCTGGGCATGGTCTGCTACCGCCTGGCGATCAAATTGTCGGAACACAAACGCGCCCTGAGCGCCCTGAGCCGCACCGACAGCCTCACCGGCCTGCTCAACCACGGTTCTTGGAAAGACCTGCTGCACCTGAAGTTTCACAAGTGCCAGCAACAACATGGGAACGCCACCATCGCGCTGATCGACATCGACCATTTCAAGCAGATCAACGACAGCTATGGGCACATCATCGGTGACCAGGTTCTGCGCCAACTAAGCCTGGAACTTCGACGCAACCTGCGGGCAAACGACCTGGCCGGGCGATACGGCGGCGACGAGTTCTGTGTGATTCTTCCGGACATGCCCATGGAACAGGCCGCGCAAGTCATGGAACGCATGCGCGAGGTGTTCAGCAATTACCGCAACCCGGAAATCCCCGAACTGCGGGTCAGCCTGAGCATTGGCCTGGCGTCTTTCCAGAGCACCTTCACCGACGCGGCCATGTGGCTCAACGCAGCGGACCGCGCGCTGTACGCGGCCAAG
Organism: Pseudomonas sp. F8002; assembly: GCF_013385495.1. Classification (NCBI taxonomy): domain Bacteria; kingdom Pseudomonadati; phylum Pseudomonadota; class Gammaproteobacteria; order Pseudomonadales; family Pseudomonadaceae; genus Pseudomonas; species Pseudomonas sp. F8002. Next base: position 83,333 of record NZ_JACAPW010000023.1, read on the forward strand.
GACACCGGCCGTAACCGAGTCAATATCAGCGACTACGTGGTCGCCCATTCCGCCTGAATCCCGCCCTCTGCATCTCGTCTGAATTAAACGCGCCCGTCGCCGACCGATAGCATAATGCCGCCATTGGTCGACTGGCATAGAACTTCTTGCCGGCCATACGACTCAGAACCCGCTGTTCCACCCCGCTGCCAGCACAAGGAAGCTGGCAATGAGCACGTTTGCCGTATGGCCAGGCCTTACGGTGGCAGGCGCCCCCACGGATACCCCTGACGCTTGCTTCCCCCGAGCACACGACCATGCTATTCAACGCCCATAAAAAAACCATCAGTACCCTGCAAGCCACCATTGCCCAGCAAGCCAGCCTTCTCGACGCCATCGACCGCTCCATGGCGGTGATTGAATTTGATCTGCAAGGCACGGTCCTGCGGGCCAACGAGAATTTTCTCAAGGCCATGGGCTACACCGCCGACCAAGTCGTGGGCCAGTCCCACCGCCTGTTCTGCACCCCGGTCTTTGCCCGCAGCGCCGAGTACGGCCAGCTATGGACGCAACTGCGCAACGGCCAATTCCAGTCCGGCACCTTTGAGCGCGTGACCAGCGACGGCCAGCCGATCTGGCTGGAGGCCAGCTACAACCCGGTGCGCGACGAGTCCGGCAGCGTGCTGAAAGTGGTGAAGTACGCCATGGACGTCACCCCGAAAATGCAGGCCGAGAGTGAAGCCAACGCCAAGTTGCAGGCCATCGACCGCGCCATGGCGGTGATCGAGTTCAACCTCGACGGCACCATCATCAGCGCCAACCAGAATTTCCTGCAGCGCATGGGCTACAACCTGGCGCAGGTGCAGGGCAAGCATCACCGCATGTTCTGCACACCGGAGCTGGCCAACAGCAGCGCCTACAGCGATTTCTGGCGACGGCTGAACCAGGGTGAGCTGTTCAACGGCCAGTTCGAACGCATCGACAAAAACGGCCAGGTGGTGTGGCTGGAAGCCAACTACAACCCGGTGTACGACGCCAGCGGGCGCCTGTGCAAGGTGGTGAAATACGCCTCCGACGTCACGGCCATGGTGGAGAAACACGCGGCCGACGCGCAAAGCGCCACCCAGGCTTATCACATCTCGCTGCAAACCCGGGACATCGCCGAAAAAGGCGCCGAGGTGATCCAGCAGACCGCCACCGGCATGCGTGAGATTGCCGCCAATATCGACGGTTCTTCCGCGCTGATCGCCAAGCTGGGCGAGCGTTCGCAGCAGATCACCGCCATCGTCAACACCATTCGCGGGATTGCCGACCAGACCAACCTGCTGGCATTGAACGCTGCCATCGAAGCCGCACGCGCCGGCGAACAAGGGCGTGGCTTTGCGGTGGTGGCCGATGAAGTGCGGCAATTGGCGGCGCGCACTAGCGGTTCAACGGCCGAGATTTCGTCGATGATCGAGATGATCCAGACCGAAACCCGCCAGGCCATCGACAGCATGGACGGTACCCGCGACCGCGCCGCCCAGGGCGTGGACCTGGCCAACCAGGCCGGCACGGTGATCCTGCAGATTCGCGAAGGCGCCAGCGAGGCGGTGCAGGCTGTGAGTGCGTTTGCCAATGAACGGGGCAACAGGTAAGCGACAGGCTTCTTCATGTGCCAGGCCGAGGGCTCGGTCTATAGTGGTGGCTTGTCTTACGCCACGGATTCGAGCCCGCCATGACCCCGGATAAACCTGAAGCCAACGCTGACCACCTGCGCTTTCATCGTAAACACGCCCATCTCGCGCCGACCTTTGGCAACGACACCTTTGCGTTGAAAGCCGAAGCCTTCGCGCGCTTCTTTGGCACCCCGACGTTCCTGGGGGCGCAAACGGCAATCGTGATTCTGTGGGTCGTGCTCAACATGACCGGCATCACGCACTTTGACGTCTACCCGTTCATCCTCTTGAACCTGGCGTTCAGCCTGCAATCGGCCTACGCCGCGCCGTTGATTTTGCTCGCCCAGACCCGCCAGGCCGCACGGGACAAGGCCCAATCCGACGCCGACGCCCAGCACCGCGAAGCCCTGGCCGTGGCCAACACCGAACGCCAGGCCCAGGCGGCGCAGACCACCAAGCAACTCCTGGAACTGTTGGAGCAGAACACCAAGCTCACCGAGATGACCAAACAACTGACCGAACGCATCGAAGGGCTGACCAGCGAAATGCACGACCAATTCGTGCGCAAGACCTGACCCTCCCACGCATCCCGTGTGGGAGCTGGCTTGCCTGCGATTGCATCACCGCGGTATGCCTGATGCACCACAGCGCCTGTATCGCAGGCAAGCCAGCTCCCACAGTTATCTCACCGGCAAACGCACATGCTGGCCCAACTGATCAAATAACGTCACCACCGAGCGCAAGGCCCGGCAATCGGGGCGCGTCAGCAGCCACAGGGCGGTGTCGTGCCCCACCAGCGGCGGGCTCAACGGTTGCAGGTCCGCGCCCAGCAGGTAATCCGGCAACGCGGCCACGCCGAGTCCCGCGCGCACCAACTCGGTTACCGAAACCATGCTGTTGCAGCGATAGGCCGGCATCACTCCCGGCAAGTGCTGGCGCCGCCAGGTGACGGTGGGGTGATCCGGCAGGAAGTCATCCGGCGCGATCCAGTTCAGGGCCGCCAGTTCCTCCCCCGCATGCTGGCGGGCATAGTCGGCACTGGCGCACACCCGATACGACACCGTGCCCAGGCAACGTCCTACCAGATGCTCGGGCGGTGCCTTGGTCAGGCGCAGGGCAATATCCGCATCGCGGCGACTGAGGTTGGCGAAGTCATTGGACGTGCTCAGCTCCAGGGTCAACGCCGGGTAGCCCGGCATGAACTGCGCCAGGGCCGGCAGCAACAGTGACTGCAATACCGAGTCCGTGCACGTCAGGCGCACCGTACCGCTGATCACTTCACCGCCCTGCTCCACTCCCACCCGTGCTGCCTCCAGCGCCTGTTCGGCACGTTCGGCCTGCTCGGCGAGGGTGGTGGCCAAAGTGGTGGGCAGGTAGCCGGCGCGGCTCTTTTCGAACAGCGTCTGGCCCAGTGCCGTCTCCAGCCGCCGCACCGCGCGAAACACCGTAGACACATCCACCCGCAGCAACGCCGCCGCCCGCGCGAGCGTGCCGCCGCGCACCAGGGCGAGGATCAGGGAAAGGTCTGGGTAGTCGATCTGATAGTGCGCCGCTGCATTGAACATGTGTGTTAACGCCAATATTGATTGCGTGAACGCCAATCTATAGTGAGCGCCAGGACTCAACAAGCCACGGATACCCTCGATGAATAAAACCACCCTGCACCTGGCCCTGATCGGCGACTACGATGCACAGGTCACCGCCCACCAGGCCATTCCCCTGGCGTTGCAACAGGCCGGCGCGGCGCTGGGCCTGACGGTGCGGTTCGACTGGCTGGCCACCGACACGATCAAATCCACCGAACAACTGCAGCACTACGACGGCTTCTGGTGCGTCCCCGCCAGCCCCTACCGAGACCTTGACGGCGCGCTGCTGGCCATCCGGTATGCCCGTGAACAAAAGCGCCCGTTCCTCGGCACCTGCGGCGGTTTTCAACACGCGGTGCTGGAATATGCCCGCAACGTGCTGGGCTGGGCCGACGCCGAGCATGGCGAACTGGCTCCCGATTCGCCCCGTGCAGTACTCACGCCCCTGACCTGTGCGCTGGTGGAAGCGACCGACACCATCCGCTTGATGGCCTATACCCGCATCGCCGAGGCCTACGCCACCCTGGATATCCATGAAGGCTACCGTTGCCGCTATGGCATCAATCCAGACTTCGAAAGCGCATTGCTGGAAGCCGACCTGATTGCCAGCGGCCATGACTCGGCGGGCGACCTGCGGGCGGTGGAGCTGCTGGACCATCCGTTTTTTGTCGCCACCCTGTTCCAGCCGGAACGTGCGGCGCTTAAAGACGTCACCCCGCCGCTGGCCATTGCGCTGCTGAAGGCCTGCGCATGATCGCCAAGACACCCAAACCGCCGTACTACGCCGTGGTGTTCAGTTCATTGCGCACTGAAGGTGACAACGGTTACGGACAAGCCGCCGACCGCATGCTGGAACTGGCCCGGCAACAACCCGGTTTTCTCGGCGTGGAATCGGCGCGCGGGGACGACGGGCTGGGCATCACGGTGTCCTACTGGAGCAGCGAAGCCGCGATCCTGGCGTGGAAGCAGCACGCCGAACACACTGAGGTGCGCGAACAGGGCCGCGCCACCTGGTACTTGGCGTGCCATACACGAGTGTGCAAGGTGGAGCGGTCTTACGCGTTCGAGCGCTGAAACCTCAGCCCGTGTAAAACACTTAATGTGGACAAGGGAGGCTCTGTGGTGAGGGCGCTTGCTGTAGTGAGGGAGCTTGTGTGGTGAGGGAGCTCCCTCACCACACAAGCTCCCTGCCACAGCAAGCTCCCAAGCCACAAAAAGCGCTCCAGCCGCAGGGCTATGCGGCACTCAACTGACCAGACTGCGCACCGCACTGATCTGTGGAATCTCCACCCGACGCATGTACACCCGCAGCGGTTCGGTGATGTTGATGCGATCGTCGATGTTCTGGTCCAGCAACAACTGGATCCGCTCGCGGGACAAGGTCATGGCCTGCCCGTCGACCGGCAGCCAGACAAACTCGGCGGTTGGGATGATGCCGTCATCGGCCACGTCCATGCCGAAGGAGTCTTCGCTGAAACGGACGATGTACTGGCCAGTCTTGCGGTTCAGGCCGACAAAACCCTGGAGTTGGTCGGCGGCCTGGCAGATAAGCTCGGAGGTGATGCGCATGGTAAACCTCACTGAAAAGTCCTACTTGGACTGGAAAGATGGTTTACACGCGTGGCAGGAAAATCTGCCCTCTGATGGGGCATTTCAAGGCAAGAGTACTGCATCGCACCGCACAAAAGTGCAGAAAAATGGCCGGTGAACGCGTTAATGTCGGTTTGGTGATAGCGCCATTCGCAAGCAATTGTTAAAAAGGAGCCCTTCTCAAAGTTACCTCCACGAAAGGACTTCGCATATGCCTGTCACGTTTACCAAGAGTGCCCTGCTGCTGGCCCTGATGCTGGGCCTTGGCCACGCACAGGCGGCAAGCCCGATCAGCCCTACCGAATTGGCCACCAACGAAGGCATTCCGCACCCCGCCGTGATTGCCCACCGTGGCGCCTCCTTCGATGCACCGGAATCCACCGCCGCCGCCTACAAAGTCGCGCGCGACCTGGGTGCCGACTACCTGGAAATGGACCTGCAACGCAGCAAGGACGGCGTGCTATTCGCCCTGCATGACAACAACCTGCAACGCACCACCGACGTCGCCACCAAGTTCCCGGAGCGCAAGGACAGCCCGGCCAACGAATTCACCTGGGCCGAGCTTAAAACCCTGGACGCCGGCAGCTGGTTCAACGCCGCCTACCCGGATCGCGCCCGCCCAGGCTTCGTCGGCCTGAAAATCCTCAGCCTGGACGAAATCATCAAGATCGCCGAAGGCAACCCGCAGCACAAACCCGGCCTGTACATCGAAACCAAGGAGCCGAAGCAATTCCCGGGCATCGAGGCCGACCTGAAGAACAAACTGCTGGATAAAGGCTGGTTGAGTTCCACCGGCTCCAACCAGGCCCAGAAAAACATCGGCGTCGGCCAGGGCAAGGGCCGCGTGGTACTGCAAACCTTTGAGAAAGACAGCCTGAAAGAACTGCAAAAAGAGATGCCCAACACCCCGAAAATCCTGCTGTTGTGGGTAGGTGAAGGCAGCATCGAACCGAAATCCAAGGTGCCCTTCGCCGAGTCCGGCGAGCCGAGCAAAGCCGCCTACTACGCCAAGCAGGAGCCGAAGGACGCCGCCGAGTTCGAAAAATGGATCGACGAGGCCAAGAGCCTGGGCGCCATCGGTACCGGCCCTTCGGCACAGCTGACCAACCTGGGCGACCAGAGCTATTCCGACCTGGTCAAACCCGAGATGAACCAGTTGACCCACGACAAGGGCTTGCTGGTGCACGTGTACACCGTGGATGAGCCGGTGGACTTCGACAAGGTCATGAAAGCCGGCGTCGATGGCATCTTCACCAACCGCGCTGCCGAACTGCTGAAGTACTACAAGCGCTGGCCGTCCTCGAGTGTGACCGACCTGCTGCAGGACAACGGTTACTGAGTGAGCCCCGAATGGTCAGGTCGCCTGTGGCTGGGGCCTGACTACGGGCTGATCCAGGGCACACCGGGGCGCACCGCGCCCCATGCACACTATGCCCACCAGCTGATGTTCTCCGCGGGCGGGCCGGTCACGGCCAGCCTCGATGGCCGTGTCATCACGGCCCATCGCCTGTTTATCCCGTCCAGAATGCCCCACGCCATCCTCCAAACCCATGGCGAGGTATTGATGGTGTATGCCGAACCCGGCGCCTTTGATATCGCCCCCTTGCAGGCCGCCCTGGCCGACAGTGAACGGTCCCTGGAAGCACTCGAGCGCACGCTGCGCCAATTGCCGAGACGCGCACTGGAAGATGCCAGGGTGGAGCGCGCGCTGTCGGCGCTGGATCAGCAACTGAGTGGCAAGGTCTCGGCCCACGCCCTGGCACAGGCGGCGCACGTTTCGTTGAGCCAGCTGGAACGTTTGTTCGCCAACCAACTGGGTTTGCCGGTACGTCGCCTGGTGTTGTGGCGGCGCTTGCGGGTGGCGCTGGGACTGGCGCTCGGCGGCAGCACCCTGACCGAGGCTGCCCATGGCGCCGGGTTCGCCGATTCGGCGCATTTTTCCCGGACCATGAAACAACTATTCGGCGTCACGGCCGGGGCGTCGTTGCGCAACCTGCACGTACGAATCCTCGACTAGACCCGCGGGAACCGGCGGCTCCTTGCTCAATTGCACCGTCCTGAACGGATCGCGCAACTGCGCCACATACTCCCGCGGAAAATCCGGCCGGCTGCCAATCCCCAAGTCGCCCTGCCCCATTCGATAGTCATGGCTGTAAAACGCCGTGCCCAACAGCCAATCCCACAGATTGAAAAACAAGCCGAAATTCACATCCCCAGCCCGGCCATATTTCATGTGATGAAAACGATGCACCGGCGCCCAGGCGAACACCCAGCGCAGCGGCCCCAGGCGCATGTTGACATTGGAATGCTGCAACAGCAGCTGCACGGCAATCGCCAGGGCCAGCAGCAGCGCCACCTCCGTGGGAATGCCCAGCAGGATCAACGGCGTCAACCCCGCCGTGGCTTCCAGCATCTGGTGCAACGGATGCTTCATCAAGCCATTGAAGCCATACAGCCGTTGCACGCTGTGGTGCACCGCATGCAGGCGCCACAAGGCAGCGACTCGGTGGCTGGCGTAATGCATCAGGGTGATGCCCGCATCGGCAATGAAGATCGCCAGCAGCAATTGCGCCCAGAGCGGCCACGCCCGCGGCCATACACCGTCGACGGCCAACAGCGCGGTCAGCACCGGCAAGATCAACAAGCCCACCGCATTGAGGCCCTCATTGACCAACGCATGAATCAAGTCGCGACGCCGATCACCCTGGTTGCGATTCCACTGCGGCTCATAGGGCAACCACCACTCGGCGATAAACGACACCGCCACCGCCAGAACAAATACCAGCCCCAGCCACTGCAGCGCATCCCTCTGCACCAGCCACAGCGCCCACCCGATAAACCCCGCCCAGAACAAGGGCGCATACACCCAGGCCATTAACTGTTTCATCTGTGCCTCCCGTAAGTGAGACGCCAGCATGAAACCCCGCACTCGCCGCCGATTGAACAAACGGCGCAATCTTAAGGGTGAGTTAAGTTGCGCTGGTTAACCTGATCCCACTTAAACAGCTCACCCCAAAGGATCACACCATGAAAAACCTGACCGCTCTGTTCGCTGCTGCCGCCTTGACCCTTACCGCCGGTTTGGCCCAGGCCGATGTTCGCCCGGACCAGATTCCGAGCCTGCTCAAGTCCGGTGCCGTGATGGATTTTGAAAAGCTCAACGCCAAGGCTGTGGCCCAGCACAAAGGCGCCACCATCGTTGACACCGAACTGGAAGACAAAGCCGGCCGCCTGGTCTACGAGACCGAACTGCGTGACACCAGCAACGTGAAGTGGGACGTGAAGCTGGATGCCAAGACCGGCGAAGTCCTGGAAAACAAGCAAGACACTTGAGTTGAACCGCAAAAACGCCGCGCCGCCTTCGGGCCGCGCGGCTTTTTTATGCGCGCTCGTCGCCCAGAAGAGCAATTAGTCTAATTAGCGTGAACGAATTTGTACCTTACGCCGCCAAGCTCGCTAGAATCCCAACCATCAGCCAAGGCACAACGCCAGCAGCATCAGGACCGGAACCGTTCGCCATGGGGCAAAAAGCCGTCGACATTGCCACCATTGGCAGAATCAGCGCCGTCCCGGCGATTCTCCAGGTAGTCAGCGAGATGACCGGCTTGCGTTTTGCGGCCGTGGCCCGGGTCACCGATGATTCATGGACCGCCTGCGCCGTGCGCGACCAACTGGACTTCGGCCTGCCCGTGGGTGGCGAGCTGGATCTGACCACCACCCTGTGCCACGAAATACGCGACTCCCACGTCTCGATCGTGATCGACAAAGCCAGCGAAGACCCGCTGTACCGCGACCACCACACGCCGCGTATCTACCACTTTGAAAGCTACATCTCGGTGCCAGTGTTCCGCACCGACGGGCGTTTCTTCGGCACCATCTGTGCCCTGGACCCGAACCCGGCGCAACTGCGCAGCAGCACCATCCAGTCGACCATGGAGTCGTTTGCCCGGGTGCTGTCGCTGCAGATCGAAGCCGAAGAAAGCCTCCAGCAGACCGAAGCCGACCTGCAGCAGGAGCGCGAAACCGCTGAACTGCGCGAACAATTCATCGCCGTGCTCGGCCACGACCTGCGCAACCCGCTGTTCGCGATCAACGTCGGCGCCGAACGCCTGCTGCGCAAACACCCGGACCCGGCCACCGACACGCTGGTGCGGCACATGCTGGCCAGCGGCCGCCGGGCCTCGCAACTGGTGGAAGACGTACTGGACTTTGCCCGCGGGCGAATGGGCAGCGGCATCCCGGTGAACATCAGTGAATGCACCGGGCTTGAAGACACTTTGCAGCATGTGGTGGAAGAGGTGCAGCACGTGCACCCCAAGCGGCTGATTCACGCCCACATCGGCAATCTCAAGGGTGTGAAAGGCGACCGCGAGCGGCTCGCGCAATTGCTCTCCAACCTGGTGGCCAACGCCATCAGCCACGGCAACCCGCAAGGGCCGGTTGAAGTCAGTGCGCAGGTCAACGCCGGCACGTTTGAGTTAACGGTGAAAAACCTTGGGCTGATCAGTGAGCAAGCCATGCCGCTGCTGTTCCAGCCCTACTCCCGACCGACGGGCGCCCTGCCCCAGGCCGGGTTGGGCCTGGGGTTGTACATCGTCAAGCAGATTGCCGACGCCCATGGCGGGCGGCTGGAAGTGTCTTCCCACGAGCAGGACGGCACGGTGTTCAGCTTCAGCTTGCCCGCGGGCGATTGACGGCCACCTCAAACCGTCACAAAACCGTCAAATCCTGTTGCCATGATGCGCTCAAGTGAACCTGTGAAATTTCCTACAGGCACTTTCCCTGCGAGCCTCCATGAACCACAGCATCGACCACAGCCACCAGGACTCCGACCTGTTTGGCTTGCTCTACGGTTTTCGTTTCCGCCCCGGTGAAAAGGGCGAACAGATTGATTCAGCCACTGCCCTTGCGGCCTTGCAGCAACCCGGTGACCCCGACGAATTCCTCTGGCTGCATTTGAACCTGGCCCACGCCGCGTGCGAGCGCTGGATGCAGGCGCACCTGAACCTGCCGGAAGAATTCTTCGAAGCCTTGCACGAAGGCTCACGCTCCACCCGCATCGAACACGTGGACTCGGCCTTGCTGGCGGTGGTCAACGACGTGGTCTTCAACTTCAGCAGCATGGTGTCTTCAGACATTTCCACGTTATGGGTGTGCGCCCGCAGTCGGCTGCTGATCAGCGCGCGCCTGCAACCGCTGCATTCGGTGGACAAGCTGCGCTCGTCGGTTAAGGCCGGTGAACACTTTCGCTCGCCGCTGGAACTGCTGGTGCATTTGCTGCGGGACCAGGGCGAGGTGCTGACACAGATCGTGCGCAAGACCAGCCTCAGCGTCGACCAGATCGAGGACCAGTTGCTGTCGTCACGCCTGTCCACCAACCGCGCCGAACTGGGTGCCGCGCGCCGGGTGCTGGTGCGCCTGCAACGGCTGCTGGCGCTGGAGCCCGGCTCTTTGCTGCGGCTGCTCAATCGCCCGCCCCAGTGGCTGCAGAAGGAAGACGTGAAAGAGCTGCGCAAATCCACCGAGGAGTTTGCGCTGATCATCAACGACCTGATGGCGTTGGGTGAGCGGATCAAGCTGCTGCAGGAAGAGATCGCCGCCAACCTCAACGAACAGAGCAACCGCACGTTGTTCACCCTGACCGTGGTCACGGTGCTGGCGTTGCCGATCAACATCATTGCCGGTTTTTTTGGCATGAACGTTGGTGGCGTGCCGCTCTCCACAGACCCGGAAGGCTTCTGGATTCTGGTGGCGCTGGTGGCGACATTCACCCTGATTGCCGGACGCTGGGCGTTTCGCAAGCGCAAGGATTATTGAATTTGAAATGCGATCAAGTGTGGGAGCTGGCTTGCCTGCGATAGCGGTGGTGACTGATACACCGCTATCGCAGGCAAGCCAGCTTGTATGGTTAGACTTGTAGGGGTGGTGGGACTAAAAGCCAGCATCTGACTCTAGCCAGTACAGACCGTGGGAGACTTCGCCCCACCCCTTCACCAAAGCGCCGATAAGGAATGCATCGGCCATGACCGACGATAGAAGCAAGCCAGCGCAACGGTGAAGCCCCGACAAGCCCATAAACCCTAACCCGGAGCGTTTTTCATGGCAATGACTGTCTTGCAATCAATCATCGGCGTGGATGTCGCTAAAGCTGAAGTCGTGGCCTGTCACTTTGAAACAGACGAATTGAAGATTGTGCCGAACAACAAAACAGAGCTGAAGGCGTGGCTCAAATCCCTCCCCGTGGACAGTGCCATCGCGATTGAGGCGACCAATATCTATCACCTGGATACGGTCAATTTGGCTCACGGGATGGGCCATAAGGTTTACTTGATTGATGGCTACCGCCTTAA
>NZ_JACAPW010000024.1:0-16441 GCF_013385495.1 Pseudomonas sp. F8002
TTAAGGCGGTAGCCATCAATCACATAAACCTTATGGCCCATCCCGTGGGCCAAATTGACCGTATCCAGGTGATAGATATTGGTCGCCTCAATCGCGATGGCACTGTCCACGGGGAGAGATTTGAGCCACGCCCTCAGCTCGGTTTTGTTGTTGGGCACAATCTTCAATTCGTCTGCTTCAAAGTGACAGGCCACGACTTCAGCTTTAGCGACATCCACGCCGATGATTGATTGCAAGACAGTCATTGCCATGAAAAACGCTCCGGGTTAGGGTTATGGGCTTGTCGGGGCTTCACCGTTGCGCTGGCTTGCTTCTATCGTCGGTCATGGCCGATGCATTCCTTATCGGCGCTTTGGTGAAGGGGTGGGGCGAAGTCTCCCACGGTCTGTACTGGCTAGAGTCAGATGCTGGCTTTTAGTCCCACCACCCCTACAAGTCTAACCATACAAGCTGGCTTGCCTGCGATGGCGCCTTCAGAGCGGCGACATTTCCTGCGCTAACCCGAGGAACGCCGCCGGCAATCGGGCGCCCTTTCGCTCTTTGAGGCAGTACAAATACTCGGGAATCTGTGGCGCATTCTCGATGGTCAGCACGCGCAATTGCGGGTCGTGGGGCACTTCCTGGCGGGCAATGATGCTGATGCCGATATTGCGCAGCACTGCCTCACGGATCGATTCCCGGCTGCCGATCTCCAGCAACGGCCCGTAACTCACACCGGCGCCCTGCAACATCTCTTCAGTCAATCGACGGGTGGTCGACCCCGGCTCGCGCATCAGCAAGGTATGCCCGGCCAGCGCGGTCAGCGGTACATGTTCAAGTACAGCCAGCGGATGATTGCGATGCACCGCCAGCACCAGCGGGTCCATGCCCAGTACCCGCCGGATCAGGCGCGGGTCTTCAAGCAATTGGGACGAGGCGGCGACGTCTACGCGGTAGTCATCCAGCGCTTCCAGCACCTGCTGGGAGTTGCCGATCTCCACCGAAACCTCGACCTGCGGCAGTCGCTCGCGGAAGGTCTTGACCAGGTCGAGGATGTAATAAGGTGCCGTCGCGGCAATCCTCAAGGCCCCTTGTACCTGGCCACTGTTGCGCAGGAAAAACTCGATGTCCGCTTCCTGCTGCAACAGCGCCTTGACCATCGGCAACAGCCGCGCGCCTTCGTCGCTGACGGTCAGGCGGCGCCCGCCACGGTAGAACAACTCCACCGAGTACTGGCTTTCCAGGTGACGAATCTGGGTGGTCACCGTGGGCTGGCTGAGCCCGAGCTTTTTCGCCGCCTGGGTAATGCTGCCCAGGCGGGCGACCATGTAAAACGCCTTCAGCTCGGCACTCAGCACACCACCCTCTCATCGACTATTTGCGCAGCAGGCGCAGACCATTGAATACCACCAGCAGGCTCACGCCCATGTCGGCGAACACCGCCATCCACATGGTGGCCATCCCAAGGAAGGTCACCGCGAGAAAGATCGCCTTGATCACCAGGGCCAGGGCGATGTTCTGCTTGAGGATACTCGACGTTTGCCGCGACAGCCGAATGAATGCCGGAATCTTGCGCAGGTCGTCGTCCATCAGGGCCACGTCGGCGGTCTCGATGGCGGTGTCGGTACCCGCAGCAGCCATGGCAAACCCGATCTCGGAACGGGCCAGCGCCGGGGCGTCGTTGATGCCGTCGCCGACCATGCCGACCCGGTGGCCCTTGGCGTAGAGCGCTTCGATGGCTTGCAGTTTGTCGGTGGGCAACAGGTCGCCCTGGGCCTGGTCGATACCCACCTGATCGGCGATCGCCTTGGCCGTGTGGGTGTTGTCGCCGGTCAGCATCAGGGTCTTGATGCCCAGGTCATGCAACTGCTGGATGGCTTCGCGGCTGGTGTCCTTCACGGTGTCGGCCACGGCGAACAGCGCCAGCGGGCCGGACTTGTCCAGCAGCAGGACCACGGACTTGCCTTGTTTTTCCAGGGCGAAGAGCTTCTTCTCCAGGGCCGGCGAGCACAGGTTCAGCTCTTCCACCAGACGGTGGTTGCCCAGGTAATAGACCTCTCCATTGATCTCGCCCTTCACTCCGCGCCCGGTCAGGGCCTCGAAGTTATCCACAGTGTGCACGGTGAGGTTTTTGCCCACAGCCGCGTTGGCGATGGCCAGGGACACCGGGTGATCGGAGCGCCCGGCCAGGCTCGCGGCCAGGGCCGGTGCGCTGTCTTCCATGTTCGGGAACAGCGCCAGGTAATCGGTTTGCACCGGCTTGCCGTGGGTGATGGTGCCGGTCTTGTCGAGGGCCAGGTAGTCGAGTTTGTAGCCACCCTCCAGGTACACACCGCCCTTGATCAGGATGCCTTTGCGCGCCGCGGCGGCCAGGCCGCTGACGATGGTCACCGGGGTGGAAATCACCAGTGCACATGGGCACGCGACCACCAGCAATACCAGTGCGCGGTAGACCCATTCAAACCACACACCGCCCATGAACAGCGGTGGGATCAACGCCACACCCAGGGCAAAGATGAACACCGCCGGGGTGTAGACCTTGGCGAAGGTGTCGACAAAACGCTGGGTTGGCGCACGGGCGCCCTGGGCCTGTTCCACGGCGTGGATGATCCGCGCCAGGGTGGAGTTGTTGGCGGCTGCGGTGACTTTGTATTCCAGGGAGCCGGCCTGGTTGATGGTGCCGGCGAAGACTTTGTCGCCCACGGTCTTTTCGATCGGCAGGCTTTCACCGGTAATCGGCGCCTGGTCGATGGTGGACTGGCCGGAGGTGACTTCACCGTCCAGGCCAATGCGCTCGCCGGGACGAACCCGCACGATGGCGCCCAGTTCAATGACTTTAACCTCCTGTTCAACCCAACTGCCATCGGCCTGACGGACCGTGGCCTGTTCCGGCGTCATCTGCATCAAGCCGCTGATGGCGTTACGTGCGCGGTCCAGGGACTTGGCCTCGATCAACTCGGCCACGGTGAACAGGAACATCACCATCGCCGCTTCCGGCCACTGGCCGATCAGGATCGCGCCGGTGACGGCGATGCTCATCAGGGCGTTGATGTTCAGGTTGAGGTTTTTCAGGGCGATCCAGCCCTTTTTGTAGGTGGTGAGGCCGCCGCTGAAGATCGAGATCAGCGCGACCAGGGCAATCACCCACGTCGGGGCTGCGTTGGTGAAGTGAAGCACTTCAGCACCCAGCGCGCCCACGCCGGACACAGCCAGCGGCCACCAGTGCTTCTTCGCCGGCGGTTCCGCCGGGGCGACGCCCTCTTCGATGGGATCCGCCTGCATGCCCAGGGACTTGATGGCGTCGATGATCGGCGCGGTCGTCGGCAGGTCGTGAGTGACGCCGAGAATGCGGTTGATCAGGTTGAATTCCAGCTGCTGCACACCCGCAAGCTTGCCCAGTTTGTTCTGGATCAGCGTCTGCTCGGTGGGGCAGTCCATGGCTTCGATGCGGAAGGTGCTCAGCCGCGAGCCCGCTGTCGGGGCTTCGGTCAGCTTCACCAGCGCCGGCGCGGCCTTGCTGGAACAGCAGGAATCGCCATGGCTGCCATGGTCGTGCTTCTGCACAGGTTTCAGCTTGGGGCCGTGATCGTGCGCGTGGTCATGATCATGGTCGTGCTTGTGCGGGGTGTGGATGGAATCGCTCATTCTGTCGCGTCCGTAAAGGTGCCTGTTGCCAAGTAAAGACCCTGTAGCCACTATAGGGTCAAGCATCCTTTTGGAGATTGCTGCGATGAAGATCGGCGAATTGGCAAAATTGACGGATTGCCAGGTGGAAACCATCCGTTATTACGAGAAAGAAGGCCTGCTGCCGCCGCCTGCGCGCAGCGATGGAAACTACCGCCTGTACACCCAGGCGCACACTGAGCGGCTGGTGTTTATCCGCAACTGCCGCAGCCTGGACATGACCCTTGAGGAAATTCGCAGCCTGCTGGGCCTGCGTGACAGTCCTCAGGACCAGTGCGAAAGCGTGAATGCATTGATTGACGAGCACATCCACCACGTGAAGGCGCGGATCGACGGGCTGCTGGCGTTGCAGGAACAGTTGCTCGACCTGCGCCAGCGCTGCGGCGGCGGGCCGGATCTGGATCAGTGCGGGATTTTGCAGCGGCTGGAAGTCAGCGGGAGTGTCGCGGCCAGCGAGGCTGAGCCCTCACATGTGGGCAGAAGCCACGGGCATTGAATGTGTACACAAAAAAATGTGGAAGCGGGCTTGCTCGCGAAAGCGGAGTGTCAGCCACTGAATGTGTTTCTGATACACCGCATTCGCGAGCAAGCCCGCTCCCACATTTGGACCGAGATCGCTTTTAGATCGCTACATCGGCCTTGATGCTCGGATCAGCGTCATAGCCCACGATTTCAAAGTCTTCGAATTTGTAATCGTAGATCGACGCGGGTTTGCGCTTGATCACCAGTTCCGGCAGCTTCTTCGGCGTGCGCGCCAACTGGGTCTGGATCTGTTCCATATGGTTGCTGTAGGCATGGGTGTCGCCCGTGGTGACGATGATCTCGTGAGGGATCAGGTCGCACTGCTGGGCCAGCATATGGGTGAGCAACGCCAGGGCAGCGGTGTTGTACGGCAGGCCGAGGAATACATCGGAGCTGCGGATGTACAACTGCATCGACAGATGACCGTCATGCACAAACGCCTGGTACAGCAAGTGGCAAGGTGGCAGCGCTTGCTTGCCGTCCCGGGCGTTCTGCTGCGGGCTTTTGGTCTCGTCCGGCAGGTACTCGACGTTCCAGCCGTGGAACAGGATGCGACGGCTGTTGGGGTTGGTCTTCAGCGTCTCGACCATGTAGTCGATCTGGTTGATCTTGCCGCCGTCCTTGGTGGGCCAGGCGGTCCACTGCTCGCCGTACACCGGGCCCAGGTCGCCGTCTTCGGTGGCCCATTCGTCCCAGATCTTTACGCCATTCTCGTTCAGCCACTTGATGTTGGTGTTGCCACTCAACATCCAGATCAATTCATTGGCGATGCTTTTGAAGTGAAGCTTCTTGGTGGTCAGCAGCGGGAAGCCGTCGGCCAAGCTATGCCGAAACTGACGGGCAAACACGGCCTTGGTGCCGGTGCCGGTGCGGTCGCCCTTGGTCAGGCCATTGGTCACGACATCGTTCAGTAGTTCGAGATATTGCTTCATGTGTATACCTGTATCGTTGAAGCCGGGACCCTCGGGTCCCGGCGTTCGAATTTAAAGCGCGGTGTTCTTGATGCCTTGCGGGCGATTGTAAGCCCACCACAGCAGGCCCAGGCCGGCGATGATCATCGGCAGGCTGAGAATCTGACCCATGGTCACCCAGCCCCACGCCAGGTAGCCCAGTTGCGCATCCGGCACCCGTACGAACTCGACGATAAAGCGGAAGATCCCGTAGAACAACGCGAACATCCCCGAAACGGCCATGGTCGGGCGTGGCTTGCGCGAGAAGATGTAGAGGATCAGGAACAGCGCCACGCCTTCCAGGGCGAACTGGTACAGCTGCGAGGGGTGGCGCGGCAATTGCGCCGGGTCGCTGAACGGCGGGAACACCATGGCCCACGGCACGTCACTCGGCTTGCCCCACAGTTCGGCGTTGATGAAGTTGCCGATGCGCCCGGCACCCAGGCCAATCGGCACGAACGGTGCGACGAAGTCCATCAACTGGAAGAACGACTTGCCGTTACGCCGGCCAAACCACCAGGCGGCGATCATCACTCCCACAAACCCGCCGTGGAACGCCATGCCGCCCTTCCACACCTCGAAGATCAGCGTCGGGTTGGCGATGTAGGCTGGCAGGTCGTAGAACAGCACATAACCCAGGCGTCCGCCGACGATGACCCCCATCGACATCCAGAACACCATGTCGGAGAGCTTCTCCTTGGTCCAGGTCGGGTCGAAACGGTTCAGGCGCCGGGAAGCCAGCAGCCAGGCACCGCCGATGCCGATCAGGTACATCAACCCGTACCAGTGGATTTGCAGCGGACCGATGGCCACGGCCACCGGGTTGATCTGCGGGTAAGGCAGCATTGCGACTCCTCGTTAAATCAATAGTCATGGCGCATCGGACCATGCCGGTGCGCGATTAAGCCTGCGTTACAGCAAAAAATTCAGCCCTACGCAGAACAGCAGCCCGGCGAACAGCCGCTTGAGCAAGCGCGGCGACAACCGGTGCGCCAGGCGCGCGCCAAAACGGGCCGCCACCATACTGGTCAGGGCGATGCCCAACAGCGCCGGCAAGTACACAAAGCCGAGACTATGATCGGGCAGCAGCGGATCATGCCAGCCCAGAATCATGAAACTTAACGCACTGGCCAGGGCGATCGGCAAGCCGCAGGCCGACGAAGTGGCCACTGCCTGCTGCATCGGCACGCTGCGCCAGGTCAGGAACGGCACGGTCAACGAACCGCCGCCGGTGCCGAAAATCGCCGACGACCAGCCAATCACGCCGCCCGCCAGGGTCAGGCCAAGCTTGCCCGGCACCTGGCGGCTGGCCTTGGGCTTGAGCTCCAGGGTCATCTGCACGGCGATCACCAGGGCGAACACACCGATGATCTTCTGTAGATGCGGCCCGGAGATCGCCTCGGCGGTCAGCGCGCCAACGCCCGCGCCCAGCAGGATACCCACGGCCATCCATACGAAGATCGGCCAGCGCACGGCGCCGCGCCGATGATGCTCACGCACCGCATTCACCGACGTGAAGATAATAGACGCCAGGGACGTGCCGACAGCGAGGTGGGTCAGCACCGCGGGATCGAAGCCCTGCAAGGTGAAGCTGAACACCAGCACCGGCACAATAATGATGCCGCCGCCCACGCCGAACAGCCCGGCGAGCATGCCCGCGCAGGATCCCAGCAGCAAATACAGCAGAAATTCCATGGGAGCCCCCGAAAACAGACCGGCATGTTAACGGATGCAAAGCACAGGGTTCTATGGGTAGAGTGGGCAAAACACAAAGGGATCGCCTTATGTGCCTGATTGTTTTCGCCTGGCGGCCGGGCCACGCCCAGCCGCTGATCGTCGCGGCCAACCGTGATGAATTTTATGCCCGGCCCAGTTTGCCGTTGGCCCAGTGGCTGGATGCGCCCCATGTTTACGCGGGCAGGGACCAGGAAGCGGGCGGGACCTGGCTGGGAGTTGGCGCAGAGGGGCGCTTTGCGGCGCTGACCAATATCCGTGACCCGCACCAGCCGCCGGCGCGCAAGTCGCGGGGTGAGTTGGTGGCGCGCTTTCTCAGCGGTTCGCTGTCGATTGACGACTATTTGGCCGACGTTAATGGCAGATCGATTGAATATGCCGGGTTTAACCTGCTGGTTGGGACGCGGGACGAGCTTTGGCATTACAACGCCAAGGAATCTGCGCCGACACCATTGGTGGCGGGGGTTTATGGGTTATCCAATGCAGGGCTGGATACGCCGTGGCCGAAGTTGTTGAAGGCCAAGGCGGCGCTGACAGAAGTGCTGGACGATCCGCAGCCTGAAGCCTTGCTGGGGATTTTGAGCGACCCGCAGACCGCGCCGTTTGCTGACTTGCCGGACACCGGCGTGGGCTTGGCGACGGAGAGTTTGCTGTCGAGTGTGTTTATTGCCAGTCCCAGTTACGGGACGCGGGCGAGTACGGCGTTGATTGTGAATGCCGACGGGACGCGGCATATCGTGGAGCGCAGTTTTGGACCCCATGGCGGCAGGCTGGGCGAGGTGGAACTGAAAATTTAGCAGTGACTGGAGAGGCCTCATCGCGGGCAAGCCCGGCTCCCACAGGGAAATGCATTCCAAATGTGGGAGCTGGCTTGCCTGCGATGAAGGCGCCTCGGGTTAGAGGCTCTTTGCAGACGCCGGGTTGATCATCCGCGCCAACCCAAGGTTCTTCAGCGCCAATTGCAGCGAGCTGTGGATAACTTGCGGGTTGTCGATAGTCATCAACTCCGCCAGCAGCTCCTTGGCCCGGCTCAGGTTGATCTGGCGCAGCATCCATTTCACCTTCGGCAAGTTGGTGGCGTTCATCGACAGGCTGTCAAAGCCCATCGCCATCAACAGTACGGCCGCCGCCGGGTCACCGGCCATCTCGCCGCAGATACTCACCTGCTTGCCTTCGGCATGGGCGTCGCGCACCACGTTCTGCAAGGCTTGCAGCACCGCCGGGTGCAGGTAGTCGTAGAGGTCGGCCACCCGCGGGTTGTTGCGGTCCACGGCCAGCAGGTACTGGGTCAGGTCGTTGGAGCCCACCGACAGGAAGTCCACCTGCCGCGCCAGCTCTTTAGCCTGGTACACCGCCGCCGGAATCTCGATCATCACGCCAATCGGCGGCATCGGCACGTCGGCGCCTTCGTCGCGCACTTCGCCCCAGGCCCGGTGGATCAGGTGCAGGGCTTCTTCCAGCTCGTGGGTGCCGGAGATCATCGGGAGCAGGATGCGCAGGTTGTTCAGGCCTTCGCTGGCCTTGAGCATCGCGCGGGTCTGGACGAGGAAGATTTCAGGATGGTCGAGGGTAACGCGAATACCGCGCCAACCAAGGAAGGGGTTGTCTTCCTTGATGGGGAAATACGACAGTGACTTGTCGCCGCCAATGTCAAGGCTGCGCATGGTCACCGGTAACGGATGGAAGGCGGACAATTGCTCGCGATAAATCGCCAGCTGCTCCTTCTCACTCGGAAAACGCTGGTTGATCATGAACGGCACTTCGGTGCGGTACAGGCCCACCCCTTCGGCGCCGCGCTGTTGTGCACGTGCCACGTCCGCCAGCAGGCCGGTGTTGACCAGCAGCGGTACGCGGTGGCCGTCTAGGGTCACGCAGGGCAGTTCCCGCAGGGCGTCGAGGCCCTGGGACAGCTGGCGTTCTTCTTCCACCACTTCGGCGTATTGCTTGCGCAACACTTCGCTGGGGTTGGTGTAGACCTCGCCGTGGTAGCCGTCGACGATCATTTCGATGCCGTCGACCTTGGAATACGGCAGGTCCACCAGACCCATCACCGTCGGAATGCCCATGGCCCGAGCCAGGATCGCGACGTGGGAGTTGCCCGAACCCAGTACCGAGACCAGGCCCACCAGTTTGCCTTCCGGCACTTCGCCGAGCATGGTGGCGGTCAGTTCTTCACTGATCAGGATGGTGTTGTCGGGGTACACCAACGTGGTCGAGCGCTCTTCCTGCAGGTAGGCCAGCAGACGGCGACCGAGGTCCTTCACGTCCGAGGCGCGCTCGCGCAGGTAGGCGTCGTCCATCAATTCAAAACGGTTGACGTGATCGGTGACCACCTGGCGCAGCGCGCCCTGGGCCCACTGGCCGGTCTTGATCACGTCCTTGACTTCGCTGCCCAGGGACGCGTCGTCGAGCATCATCAGGTACACGTCGAACAACGCCCGCTCTTCAGGCCGCAGCTGGGTGGCCAGCTTGGTCGAGAGGGTGCGCATGTCATTGCGTACGCCTTCGAGGGCGGTCTTGAACAGGATGATTTCAGCGTCGATGTCGGTGACGGTCTTGTCCGGCACCACGTCCAGGTCGGCGGGCGGCAGCATGACCACGGCGGTACCGACAGCCGCACCCGGCGAACCCGGCACGCCGACGAACTTGGCTTCCTGGATGCCCTTGCCCTGGCGCCCAAGGCCGCGAATCGAACCGGTGGCCTCGGCGTGGGCGATAACCCCGGCGAGCTGCGCGCTCATGGTCACGAGGAAGGCTTCTTCACCTTCGTCGAACTGGCGGCGTTCTTTCTGCTGGATGACCAACACGCCGACAACGCGGCGGTGGTGAATGATCGGCGCACCGAGGAACGAGGCGTAGCGCTCTTCACCGGTTTCGGCAAAGTAGCGATAACGCGGGTGATCGGCCGCGTTTTCGAGGTTCAGGGGTTCTTCACGCGTCCCCACCAGGCCCACCAGACCTTCATTGGGCGCCATGCTGACCTTGCCGATGGAGCGCTTGTTCAAGCCCTCGGTGGCCATCAGGACAAAACGGTTGGTCTCGGGGTCCAGCAGGTAAACCGAGCAGACCTGGCTGCCCATGGCTTCCTTGACGCGCAACACAATAATCCCCAACGCCGCCTTGAGATCCTTGGCGGAGTTAACTTCCTGGACGATCTTGCGCAGCGTATTGAGCATGGCTCGGGGTCGAACTCCGTCGTCAGTCGCGCGCTAAAAGGCGCGGGGCAAGCTCTTTAAGAGCGCGACGATAAACCTCGCGCTTGAATGTCACCACCTGGCCCAACGGATACCAATAACTGACCCAGCGCCAGCCATCGAACTCCGGTTTACCGGTCAAATCCATCCGCACCCGCTGCTCGTTGGAGATCAGGCGCAGGAGAAACCATTTCTGTTTCTGGCCGATGCACAGCGGTTGGCTGTGGGTACGCACCAGACGTTGCGGCAAACGATAGCGCAACCAGCCTCGGGTGCAGGCCAGAATTTGCACATCTTCACGTTCAAGGCCTACTTCTTCGTTCAACTCACGGTACAAGGCGTCTTCAGGGGTTTCGTCGGGGTTGATTCCGCCTTGAGGAAACTGCCAGGCATCTTGGTTGATACGGCGAGCCCATAGCACCTGTCCGGCATCATTCGTAAGAATAATCCCGACATTAGGACGGAAACCATCGGGGTCGATCACGGCAACAACCTCGCAAACGCATGTCACCGCATTGTTCCACAAAGATTGATACAGCGGCAACGAGGCTGCTTACCTTATGTGCACTCTTGTGAAAAGACCGTATTCTGGACGCCTTTTTACAGACTTTTCAGCGAGTAACTGCAATGCGCCTGGCTTTATTCGACTTGGACAACACGCTTTTGGGGGGTGACAGCGATCACGCCTGGGGCGATTACCTCTGTGAACGCGGGATTCTCGACGCGGTGGCCTACAAGGCCCGCAATGATGAGTTCTACCAGGACTACCTGGCCGGCAAGCTGGATAACGCCGAGTACCTGAACTTCTGCCTGGAAATCCTCGGCCGCACCGAGATGGCCCAGCTGGATGAATGGCATCGCGACTACATGCGCGACTGCATCGAGCCGATCATGCTGCCCAAGGCGGTTGAGTTGCTGGCCAAGCACCGGGCGGCGGGCGACAAGCTGGTGATCATCACCGCGACCAACCGTTTTGTGACTGCGCCGATTGCCGAGCGGTTGGGGGTTGAAACCCTGATTGCGACGGAATGCGAGATGCAGGATGGCCGTTACACCGGGCGCAGTACGGATATCCCGTGCTTTCGCGAGGGCAAGGTGACGCGCTTGAATCGCTGGCTGGAAGAGACCGGGTACAACCTGGAGGACAGCTACTTCTATAGCGATTCGATGAATGACCTGCCGCTGTTGGAGCAGGTGACGCATGCAGTGGCGGTGGATCCGGATCCGAATCTGCGGGCTGAAGCCGAGAAGCGTGGCTGGCCGGTGATCACCCTGCGCGGCTGATAAAGCTTTCGCGAGCAAGCCCGCTCCCACATTTGCTCGAGTTCCACCTTTGGAATGCAGTCAAATGTGGGAGCGGGCTTGCTCGCGAATGGAGGCAACTCGGTCTCAAGCCTTAAACCGGCTTGGCACCCATCAACCCGGCAATCGCCACAAACCCCACCAGGCTCACCACCGCCAGCGCCACGGTAAAGTTCAAACTCCCCGCCCCGCCCAACCGCAGCCGATTAAGCCGCACCACCAGCCAGAACCAGCTCAGCGCCGCCACGGTGTAGATCACGCTGGAACCCAGGATCCAGGTTTGCCCCAGCGGCCAGCCGATCAGGTGCGCCAGCCACCAGCCGGTGAACGGCATGCTCACCACGCAAATGCCCATCAACAACCACACAAACACCCACGGCCGCTGCACGGTATAGGCCGGCCCCGCGCTGCGTTTGCGCCAGGCCAGCACTGCCAGGGCGAGGCCGCTGAGCAGCAGCAACACCGTGGCCGCGATGTGGATAACTTTAAGGGTGGTCAGCGTTTCCATGTTCTCGATTCCTTGAAGGCCGCCCAGTCAGCGTAGTCGCTCAACCGAGGAACAGCTGGTAGGCCGGGTTATCACTTTCATCCCAGTACGGGTAGCCAATGGCCTCCAGCGCCGCCGGCACCAGGTGACGCTCGTCCGCCGGTACTTGCAGGCCCGCCACCACGCGCCCATCGGCGGCGCCGTGGTTGCGATAGTGGAACATCGAGATGTTCCAGCGCCCGCCCAATTTGTTAAGGAAGTTGAACAGTGCCCCCGGACGTTCCGGGAATTCGAAGCGGAACACCACCTCGTCGCTGACGTGCGCCGCATGGCCGCCGACCATATGGCGGATGTGCAGCTTGGCCAGTTCGTTTTCCGTCAGGTCCAGCACCGGGAAACCCTGGCTGGTGAGGCTGGCGATCAGCGCGCTGCGCGGGTCGTTTTCCGGGTGGGTCTGCACGCCGACAAAAATGTGCGCCTCGCGCCCGGAGTGGTAGCGGTAGTTGAATTCGGTGATCTGGCGCTTGCCCACGGCTTCGCAAAAGGCCTTGAAGCTGCCCGGTTTCTCGGGGATGGTCACGGCGATGATGGCTTCGCGGCCTTCCCCCAGCTCGGCGCGCTCGGCCACATGGCGCAGGCGGTCGAAGTTGACGTTGGCCCCGGAATCGATGGCCACCAGGGTTTGCCCGGTGATGCCACGGGTCTCGACGTATTTCTTGATACCCGCCACGCCCAGGGCGCCGGCGGGCTCTGTGATGGAGCGGGTGTCGTCGTAGATGTCCTTGATCGCCGCGCAGATTTCATCGGTGCTGACGGTAATCACTTCATCCACGTAATCCTTGCAGATGTCGAAGGTGTGCTGGCCGATCTGCGCCACCGCCACGCCGTCGGCGAAGATGCCCACGGTCGGCAGTACCACGCGCTCGCCCGCCGCCATGGCGGCTTGCAGGCAGTTGGAGTCGTCCGGCTCGACGCCGATGATCTTGATCTCGGGCCGCAGGTATTTCACGTAGGCCGCGATACCGGCAATCAGGCCGCCACCGCCCACCGGGACGAAAATCGCGTCCAACGGCCCCGGGTGCTGGCGCAGGATCTCCATCGCCACGGTGCCCTGCCCGGCAATGGTGTGCGGATCATCGTAGGGGTGAATGTAGACGTAGCCTTTTTCGTCGACCAGCTTCAGCGAATACGCCAGGGCTTCCGGGAAAGAATCCCCGTGCAGCACCACTTTGCCGCCACGGGAACGCACGCCTTCGACCTTGATCTCGGGGGTGGTCTTGGGCATCACGATGGTGGCCTTGACCCCCAGCACCTTGGCCGCCAGGGCCAGGCCCTGGGCATGATTGCCCGCCGAAGCGGTGACTACGCCGCGCGCACGTTCTTCGGCGCTCAGTTGGGTCAGCTTGTTGTAGGCACCGCGAATCTTGAACGAGAACACCGGCTGCAAGTCTTCGCGCTTGAGCCAGACCTTGTTGCCCAGCCGCTCGGAGAGCTGGCGGGCGGTCTGCAGCGGGGTTTCTACGGCAACGTCGTAAACGCGCGAGGTGAGGATCTTTTTGACGTACTGTTCAAGCATCGGAAAGCATCACTGGGCGGGTTGGGCAGGGCCAAGGAGTCTAACCCAGCGTTTGGCCGGGCGACCACACGAAAACCGAGGTTTTGTTGGGTTATACTCGCGCCCCTCTTTACTCCCCGCCCGTTCCGGAGCCCGCATGACCCAGGATCAACTCAAACAGGCAGTGGCCCAGGCCGCCGTCGATTTAATCCTTCCTAAACTCGACGATAAAAGCATCGTCGGTGTCGGCACCGGTTCCACCGCCAACTGCTTTATCGATGCGCTGGCCCTGCACAAGGGTGCGTTCGACGGCGCGGTTGCCAGCTCCGAAGCCACCGCTGCGCGGCTCAAGGGCCACGGTATTCCGGTGTACGAGCTGAACACCGTCAGCGACCTGGAGTTCTATGTCGACGGCGCCGATGAAAGCGACGCACACCTGAACCTGATCAAGGGCGGCGGCGCAGCCCTGACCCGCGAGAAGATCGTCGCGGCCGTGGCCAAGACCTTCATCTGCATCGCCGACGCCAGCAAACTGGTGCCGGTACTCGGCGCGTTCCCGCTGCCGGTGGAAGTGATCCCGATGGCCCGCAGCCACGTGGCCCGCGAACTGGTGAAACTGGGCGGCGACCCGGTGTACCGCGAAGGCGTGCTGACCGACAACGGCAACATCATCATCGACGTGTTCAACATGCAGATCACCAACCCGGTGGAACTGGAGCGCCAGATCAACGCGATCGTCGGCGTCGTCACCAACGGTTTGTTTGCGGCCCGTCCGGCTGACGTATTGCTGCTGGGCACCGCGGAAGGCGTGAAAACCCTTAAGGCATAAAAGCACCACAGGCCCAGTGTGGGAGCTGGCTTGCCTGCGATGGCATCGCCCCGGTACTACTGAAAGACCGCGTCGCCTGCATCGCAGGCAAGCCAGCTCCCACATTCGATCCTCGCCATGGCTGGGATCGGGTTCATTTCTTGAACACATAGAACAAGTTGGGCTCACTGACCATGTACAACGTGCCGTCGTTGTCCATGGCGATCCCCTCGGCCTGAGGCACGCGCTGCTTCAGGCCATGGCGCCCCTTGAGCAGCGACAGGCTGCTCAGGGGGCGACCGTCGATATCCAGTTCCAGCACCAAAAATGACTCATCCGACAGCGCCAGCAGATGACCGCTACGCTCGTCGTATTGCAGGCTCGACAGGTCGCGCACAAACAACCCGGCATCGCGCTTGGGGTTGTTGATCACGTGCACCGAGTAGGTTTTTTCCGGTTTGAAATGCGGAAAGCCGTGGACCTCGTAGATCAGCATCGGGTCGCGTTCCTTGGCCACAAACAGGCGCTTGCCCACCGAGTCATAGGCCAGGCCTTCGAAGCCCTTGTTGCCGCCCAGGTGCACGCCGAGGGTCATTTGCTCGGCGTCGGCGGCATCGAGGAATTGGGTGTCGTCATCCACATGGACCTTGATCAGCCGCTGCTGGCGTTCGTCGCTGATCACGTAGGTGTTGTCGCTGATGTACTCCACGGCCTCGGCATCGCCAAACCCCACCAGCGCAATGCGCCGCAGGATTTTGCCGTCCAGGGACAGTTCGACCAGCTCAGCGTTCTTGTTGGTCACGGTAAACAGGCTGTTGCGCACCGGATCAAAGGTCAGTGCCGAGACATCATCGTTGAGGCCGTCGATCACCTGGGCCTCCAGGGCCACCCGGTAATCGCCAAGGCCAATGGAGTGTTCCCCGGCGGGATTGCGCCAGGATTGCCAGTTGAACCAGGCACGCTCGAACAGACGCAATTGCTGGGCAACCACACCGCACGCCACCAGGGCGATCAGGATCAGGATAAAAAAAGCAGGTTTGGGGCGGGCAAGTCGACGCATCGGGCGGGGCTCAGAGTAAAAACTGGCGAATGAATATCACGGTCGCCTGAATTTAAACTTAAACGCCCCGGGTGTCTGGCTTATGCCGCAGATAGAGAAAAATCTGACGTAATCGAACTACTGCGCCTGCTTCTCGAAGCGATAGAACAGGTTCGGCTCGCTGACCATATACAGCGTGCCGTTCTCGTCCATGGTCACGCCTTCGGCACGCGGGATGGTGTTCTTCAAGCCATTGAAGCCGCCGAGCAAGGTCATGAAGCTGACCTGCTCGCCCTTCTCGTCCAGTTCCAGCAACAGATGGGAGTCCGCCGACAGCGCCAGCAGGTGGCCGGTACGCGGGTCGACGGTCAGCGCCGACAGGTTGCGCATGTCCAGTTCAGTGCTGGCGAGCTTTTGCTTGGCGCCGGTGAGGGTCTGGCTGCCGTCGCTTTTCCAGGTGAACAGGGCCGGTGGGCGTTCTTCGCCGAGAATCAGCTGTTGGTTGCGCTTGTCCCAGGTCACCGCCTCAAAGGCTTTGTTCTGGTCCTTGGACGGGCCCAGGTCATAGGACGGGAAGTCGGCTTTGTTCAACTGCTGGGTCTGTGGGTCGACCTTGACGATGGTCAGGCTGTGCTGGCGCTCATCGACCACGGCCATCAGGCCGTTTTCCATCATGGTCACGCCTTCCGGGTTGTTCCAGCCGTTGAGCGGCATCTTGCGCAGCACGTCGCCTTGCAGGGTCAGTTCAACCAGGAACGGGTTCTTGCCCATCACCGAGAACAGGGTCTTGGTCAGCGGGTTATAGGCGAGGTCCGAGGCTTCGTCCTTCTCCATGCCGGGCAGCAGCTTGGCGTCGATCACCGCGTGGTAGTCCGGGAGCCAGACGCTTTCCAGGCGCTCGGCCGGGGTTTCGAAACCCTCCGCCAGCCACAACACGCCACGGTCGTCCCAGTGCATCGCCCAGGCCACGCCGTAAATGATCGCGCCGGCGAGGAACAGCCAGGAATACCAGCGCATGGCAAGGCGTGAACGCAACGTGGGTTTTACAGAGGGGAGAGGCACGGCCATTACGCTTTCCAGAAAGTCAGCTTTAGGGGATAGCACAGGATCACAAGGTCCGCGCGCAGGAGGCTGAGGATTATCCGGATGGGGTGTGAAAAAAATGCAAAAACCGATGTTTCAGGCAA
>NZ_JACAPW010000024.1:16479-21481 GCF_013385495.1 Pseudomonas sp. F8002
GCAAGCCCGGCTCCCACATTTTTGACCGCGTTTCGCCAGGTATTCAGCGAACGCTGCTTTCGAAGCGGCTCACACCCGGCAATTCCAGCACCAGCTCGTCACCCACATTCAGCGGGCCCACGCCTGCCGGCGTACCGGTGAGGATCACATCCCCGGCCTGCAACGAGAAGCAGCCGGCCATGTACTGGATCATCGGGATGATCGGGTTGAGCATGATCGCGCTGTTGCCGTCCTGGCGCACTTCGCCATTGATGGTCAGGCGAATGCCGATATCCGTCACATCCGGGAAGGTGCTGCCGACCACGAACGGTGCAATCACTGCCGCGCCATCAAACGACTTGGCGATTTCCCACGGCAAGCCCTTGGCTTTCAGCTCGGCCTGTTTGTCCCGCAGGGTCAGGTCCAGGGCCGGGGCGAAGCCGGAGATGGCGTCCAGCACTTCCTCGCGGCTCGGTTTGGCCGACAACGGCTTGCCGATCAACACCGCGATTTCCGCTTCGTAATGCACCGAACCGCGCTCGGTAGGGATGGCAAAACCGCCTTCCAGTGCCACCACGCAACTGCCGGGCTTGATAAACAGCAGCGGCTCGGTCGGTACCGGGTTATCCAGTTCCTTGGCGTGTTCGGCGTAGTTACGCCCGATGCACACCACCTTCCCCAGGGGAAAGTGAATATTGGTGCCGTCGACATACTTGTGCTGGTAGCTCATGGACCGACTCCTTCAGGGACTGTTAAACAGCGAAAATCTTGCCCGGGTTCATGATCCCGTTCGGGTCGAACACCGCTTTCACTGCCTTCATGTATTCAATTTCAACCGGCGAACGGCTGTAGGTCAGGTAATCGCGCTTGGTCATGCCCACGCCGTGTTCGGCGGAGATCGAGCCGTTGTACTTCTGCACGGTCTCGAACACCCACTTGTTGACGGTGGCGCACTTGGCGAAGAACTCGTCCTTGCTCAGGTTTTCCGGCTTGAGGATGTTCAGGTGCAGGTTGCCGTCGCCGATGTGGCCGAACCAGACGATTTCGAAATCCGGGTAGTGTTCGCCGACAATCGCGTCGATTTCCTTGAGGAAGGCTGGCACTTTCGACACAGTCACCGAAATGTCGTTCTTGTACGGCGTCCAGTGGGAGATGGTCTCGGAGATGTACTCGCGCAGCTTCCACAGGTTGTGCAGTTGGGTTTCGCTCTGGCTCATCACGCCGTCCAGCACCCAGCCCTGCTCGACGCAGTGTTCGAACGTGGCCAGGGCATCGTTGGCCACTTCTTCGGTGGTCGCTTCAAATTCCAGCAGCGCGTAGAACGGGCAGTCGGACTCGAACGGCGCCGGCACATCGCCGCGACCGAGGACTTTGGCCAGGGCCTTGTCGGAAAAGAATTCGAAGGCGGTCAGGTCCAGCTTGCTCTGGAAGGCGTGCAACACCGGCATGATCGAGTCGAAATCGGTGGTGCCGAGCACCATCGCGGTGAGGTTTTTCGGCGCCCGGTCCAGGCGCATGGTCGCTTCGACCACAAAGCCCAGGGTGCCTTCAGCGCCGATGAACAGCTGGCGCATGTCGTAGCCGGTGGCGTTCTTGATCAGGTCTTTGTTCAACTCCAGCAGGTCGCCCTTGCCGGTGACGACTTTCATGCCGGCCACCCAGTTACGGGTCATGCCGTAGCGAATGACCTTGATCCCGCCGGCATTGGTGCCGATATTGCCGCCAATCTGGCTGGAACCCGACGAGGCGAAATCCACCGGGTAGTACAGGCCTTTTTCTTCGGCGACGTTCTGCAATTGCTTGGTGACTACGCCCGGCTGGCACACGGCGGTGCGGTCGGTGAGGTTCACGTCGAGGATCTGGTTCATATAGTCGAACGACACAACCACTTCGCCATTCGCGGCGACGGCAGCGGCCGACAGGCCGGTACGGCCACCGGACGGCACCAGCGCGACCTTGTGCTCATTGGCCCAACGGACGATGGCCTGCACCTGCTCGGTGGTCTTCGGGAAGACGATGGCCACCGGGGCCGGCGCGAAATGCTTGGTCCAGTCCTTGCCATAAGCCTCAAGGGAGTCAGCATCGGTCAGGACCTTGCCAGGCTCAACCAGGGTCTTCAGCTCATCAATCAGGGCAGGATGGGTCATCGACAGAACTCTCGAACAATTCATGGTCATCCTGAGAACGCTTCACGTCGCAGGAATGGGTGTTTAGCGGGGCACGTATGCTAGCATACCGCCCCCGCAGGATAGTGCCCAAGGGCGTTCTGCGGTGACGGCTTTCCTGCCGTCCGGGTCAGCTTACGTGATCCGATTCCCTGCCATTTTTCTCCGGGATACAGGTTTACGCAGATGAGCAAGACTTCTCTCGATAAGAGCAAGATCAAGTTCCTTCTTCTGGAAGGCGTCCACCCATCGGCCGTCGAAGTCCTGAAGGCCGCCGGGTACACCAGCATTGAGTACATCACCAGTTCTCTGCCGGAAGCCCAGCTCAAGGAAAAGATCGCCGACGCGCACTTTATCGGCATTCGCTCCCGCACTCAGCTGACCGAAGAGATCTTCGATCACGCCAAGAAGTTGGTAGCTGTCGGCTGTTTCTGCATCGGCACCAACCAGGTCGACCTCAACGCAGCGCGCGAGCGCGGCATCGCGGTGTTCAACGCACCGTACTCCAACACCCGCTCCGTTGCTGAGCTGGTATTGGCCGAGGCGATCCTGTTGCTGCGCGG
This sequence comes from Pseudomonas sp. F8002, assembly GCF_013385495.1. NCBI lineage: Bacteria > Pseudomonadati > Pseudomonadota > Gammaproteobacteria > Pseudomonadales > Pseudomonadaceae > Pseudomonas > Pseudomonas sp. F8002. The sequence goes on from NZ_JACAPW010000024.1 coordinate 19,187, forward strand.
TATTCCCGAGAAGAACGCTTCCTGCCACCGTGGCGGCTGGATCAAGAGCGCAGCCAACTCCTTCGAAATCCGCGGCAAGAAGCTGGGTATCGTCGGTTACGGCTCGATCGGCACGCAGTTGTCGGTATTGGCCGAAGGCCTGGGCATGCAGGTGTTCTTCTACGACACCCTGACCAAGCTGCCATTGGGTAACGCCACTCAGGTGTCGAGCCTGACCGAGCTGCTGGGCATGTCCGACATCGTGACCCTGCACGTACCGGAAACCGCTGAAACCCAGTGGATGATCGGCGAGAAGGAAATCCGCGCCATCAAGAAGGGCGGGATCCTGATCAACGCTGCACGCGGCACCGTGGTTGAGCTGGACGCCCTGGCCGACGCGATCAAGGACAAGCACCTGATCGGCGCCGCCATCGACGTGTTCCCGGTAGAGCCGCGCTCTAACGACGACATCTTCGAAAGCCCGCTGCGTGGCCTGGACAACGTGATCCTGACCCCGCACATCGGCGGTTCCACCGCAGAAGCCCAAGCCAACATCGGCCTGGAAGTGTCGGAGAAACTGGTCAAGTACAGCGACAACGGTACGTCGGTGTCCTCGGTCAACTTCCCGGAAGTGGCTCTGCCGGCGCACCCTGGCAAGCACCGTCTGCTGCACATCCACCAGAACATCCCTGGCGTGATGATGGAGATCAACAAGGTCTTCGCGGAAAACGGCATCAACATTTCCGGTCAGTTCCTGCAGACCAACGAGAAAGTCGGCTACGTGGTTATCGACGTAGACGCCGAGTATTCGGACCTGGCGCAAGAGAAGCTGCAACACATCAACGGCACTATCCGTAGCCGCGTGTTGTTCTAATCGTTAAACGCGCACAAAAAGGGAGACCCTCGGGTCTCCCTTTTTTTGTCTGAACAAATCTTACTTGACGTTAACCGTGATGACTTTCGAGGCTACAGTCGGGTTGAACTGCATGTGCAGTTTGTCGCCGGCTACCAGTTGCAGCGTGTGCTTGCCTGGGGTGAGGGTCAGCTCGGTTTCGGTCTGGGCCTTGCCGTAGTGGATCACGGTATCGGTGGCCGGGATCGGCACGCTGGCATCCGGCAATTCTTTCTGGTCGATCAGCAGGTGGTGGTGGCCGGTGCCCGGGTCCTGGCTGGTTGCCGGGGCCAGTTTCAGGCCTTCCATGCCGAATTTCACGGTGAAGGTTTTATCGACAGTGGCGCCATCTTTGGGCGACACGATGAACACTTTGGCACCTTCTGGTGGAGCGCTGCGCGGGATGCCATCAGCAGCGGTCGCCAGCATCGAAGCGCCCAGCAATAGGCTGGCCAGGGTTGCACGGGTCAAAAAGGCTTTCATTCACTTCTCCAGTTTTTCCGGGAAATCTGTAGGGTTATGACAACTTCGCGACAAATTGCTGTCCAAGGCATTCAACACCATAGCAAAGCGAGCCTGAACAACGCTTCGCTCATTCGAACTCTTTAGGAGCGACCATGCGTTTCCTGCCTGGCCTGTTACTTTTACTGCCCCTTGCAAGTCCCTTGGCCCATGCCGAACTGATCGACGATGTATTTGACCGCGGGGAACTGCGCATCGCAATGGAAGCCAACACCCCGCCCTTCAACTTCAAGGAAGGCGACAAACTCACCGGTTTTGAAGTGGAGCTGGGTGAGTTGCTGGCCAAGGAAATGGACGTACGCCCCTCCTTTATTACCGTCGATGCCGCCGAGTTGCTGCCCGGCGTGGAAAGCGCCAAGTACGACGTGGCCATCAACCATATCGCTATGACTCCTGAACTGGCGGATCGTTTCGACTTCAGCGAGCCCTACAGCTACTCCAGCGCACAGCTGATCGTGCGCAAGCAGGAACAGCGCCCGCTGGGCAGCTTTGCGGCGCTCAAGGGCAAGGCGTTGGGCGTGGCCCAGGGCAGCCAGTTTGTGGAGCAGGCGCGCACCGCCGAGGGCGTTGATTTGCGCAGCTATGCCGATGCCAGGCAGCCGATCAAGGACGTTGCCGATCAACAGATCGATGCCGCCATCAGTGATCGGCTGCTGATTCCCTACGCGATTCGCGACAGCCAGCTGCCGGTGAAGGAAGGCGCAGACGTCGGCCCGACGCTGAGCCTGGCGATTCCGTTCCAGAAGGGTAACCCGGCGTTCAAGGCCAGCCTGGACAAGGCCCTGCAACGAGTGAAGGCCGATGGCCGGCTGGCGGCGCTGTCGGAGAAGTGGTTCGGGATGGATGCGAGCAAGCCGGTGAAAAAGGCCGAATAAACGAATCGGTCAATGTGGGAGCGGGCT
>NZ_JACAPW010000024.1:21525-170333 GCF_013385495.1 Pseudomonas sp. F8002
CGGGCTTGAGCATTTTGCCAGGGCCGCTGCCGCTTCGGGCAATTCCAGCTCACTGAACACCAGCACCCCATGGCGCTTGAGCAAGGCCGCCGTCACGCCTTCGCCCGTGACCCTCACGCCGGTGAAGGTACCGTCATAGGTCAGCAGATTGCCGCACGACGGGCTGTTGGCCTTGAGTACGGCGACGCGGATATTGTGACGCTGTACCAGCGCCAATGCCTGGCGGGCGCCATCGAGGAAGGCTTCGCTGAAGTCTTCCCCCTGGGCCGTCAGCACCTGGGCGCGGCCTTCCCACACGTCAATCCCCTGCCCGCCCGGGATTTCGGCAGACGGCCGTGGCGTCGGCAAGCCACCCGCCACTTCCGGGCACACGGCAACCACCCGGCCTTCGGCCTGCCACGCGGCCAATTGATCGAAAGGCCCGCTGGCCCCTCCGTCGTAGCGTACCCGGTGCCCCAGCAGGCAGCGGCTGACCAGAATCCTTTGCATCATCAAAACGGCTCGTTGCCCCGCCGGCGAAACCAGCCGGTGAGGGACAGGCGTTCGCGGGTGGCGGGCATGACTTCATGGGGGATTTCCCCCGACAGGAATACCACCAGGCAACCGCCGGTGGGCACCACATCGTATTCGACGTCGCCCTTGAGGTACATGCGCAACTGGCCGCCATGTTCCGGCAGCCAGGCGTTGTTCAAGTAGATCACTGCCGACACCATGCGCCGGTCGTCATCGCGAAAACGGTCCACATGCTTGAGGTAAAACGCCCCCGGCGGGTACATCGCGAAGTGGCTTTCGAAGTCTTCCAGGCCCAGGAACAGGCCACGGTTCATCGCCACCCGCAGGCTGTCCATCAGCTCCAGGTAGTTATCGCAGGCCACCACCTCGCCCGGCTCCAGCCACTGGATATGGTCACCCCGGATGCCCTCGCGAATCTCCTGGGAAGGCCCCCGTCCGACCGCCGCGGGCGCCAATTCACCTTCGGCGGCGCGTTTTTGGCACTCAGCCGCCAGTTCGAGGGTCAGAGCCTCGGGCAGGAAGATATTCTGCTGCGACCAGCCTTGTGCGGCCAGGTCATCGACAATGCGTAACAGCAGCGGGTGATCGGAGGGTATGGGCATGGCGCGCATAGTATCCATACGCCTGTGAATCCGACAGAGCCGCCGAGCGTCTGAATACACTTTAGTCAGGTGACCGATAGGATTTCTCGACAAATCCTACGCCCGACACGGACAATAGTGGCCGACTGACAGGAGTCCATATGCGTCGTTTGTTTTTTTCCTTGCTGATGTTCTGCGTTTTGCCCGCCTGGGCAGACAGCCATGACCAGTTGTACAAGGTCGCCGGCTGGGCAGACCAGCGCGCGCATTTTAATGACGCCCTCAGTGCCGCCCAGCAACGCTACCGCAATAGCCTGCCGCCGGCGGTGTATCAGGCGCTGGTGGACAACAGCAATAAACGCTTCGCGCCCCAGTCGGTAGACCGGCGAGCCGAAGCGCAACTGCGCAAGAATTTGGCGGACCCTAAGCCGGCACTGGCCTTCTTCCAGTCGCCGCTGGGCCGCAAGATTGTCGCCGCCGAGTTGCTGGCCACCCGCCGCGATCAACTGGCGAAGAACGCCCAGGGCTTGCCGCACATGGAAGCCGATGCCACCCGCAGCCTGATCATCGGCCACCTGGCCCAGGCCCTGCCTGCGCGGGAAGCCGGGGCTGAAGTCAGCCTGGCGATTGCCGGCGTGGCGGCCGACAGCTTGAGCCAGATGATCCCCGGGCTGTTGGGCGGCGGCCAGGCGCAGGGCATGTTGAACGGCCAGCGTGAGCGCCTGATGCAGCAGATTGGCAATGATCTGAACAACACGCTGTTGTACGTCTACCGGGATTTGTCCGACCCGGAGCTGGAAGAGTTCGCGACGTTCGCGGAGTCGCCGGAGGGCAAGGCGTACTACAAGGCGGCACTGGCGGCGATTCGCGCCGGGCTGGCGGTCGGCCAAAGCACCTCGAGCCTGGCGCAGTAACCCTGTGGGAGCGGGCTTGCTCGCGAAGACGGTGTGCCAGTCACTGGTTATGCTAACTGATCGACCGCCTTCGCGAGCAAGCCCGCTCCCACATTTGGATTGCGTTATTTCAGGTGGTCGGTGAGAAACCTGAAGTATTGCTGCCGAATCTCCGGAATCTCATTCGCCAAGTGATGCCTGCCTCGCGGCAGCATCAACACCTCCGGCTGGTCGAACTTGCTGCGCAGCACGTTCAGGTTGTGCTGCCAGTCCACCGTCATGTCTTCCTCACCCTGCACGATCAACGGCCGCCGCGTGCTGCGTGGCGCCGCTTCAACACGTTTGATCCAGCGCGCCAGGGCGCCCACCCAGGCAGTCGGCAACTGCCGTGGCTGCAATGGGTCGGCCTCCAGGAACGGCTTGAACTGCGGGTCGTTGGTGTTATCGCTGAAGCGCCGGGCAATGCCTTTGACGAACGGCCGGAGCAGGTAATAACTGAGCTGCGACCAGCCCCAGGCGCGGGGCCGCACCAGCGGTGACAACAGGAACGTCTTGCCCTGGGCCGGGCTGTCGACGCCATGGCTAAGCAGGTGATCCACCACAATCGCGCCGCCGGTGCTTTGCCCGAACAAGTGCCACGGCTGCGGCAATTGCAGCGCCCTGGCCTGTTCAAACAACGCCTGCACCACGTCCTGGTACACCGCAAAGTCATCAATGCTGGCCCGCTCGCCGCTGGACAGGCCGTGGCCCGGCAAGTCGCAGGCGATCACCACAAAACCCTGGTCCAGCGCCCAGTCCACGGCATGCCGGTACAGGCCCATATGGTCGTAGAAGCCATGGAACAGGAACATCGTCGCCACCGGCACCGGTGGCCACCACACCTGGCAGACCACGTCGAACCCATCCACCGCAAACCGCCCCAGGCGGCTTGTCGCGGGCACCTTGCGGGCAGTGAGGTCCAGGCCGTAGAAGCGCTGGTAGACCCGGGCCTCGGCTGAAAGCGGCTGCGCGTCCACCAGTGGCCGCAAGCTTTCGCGTAGATGATCAGGGTCAAACGTAACGGGCATAAGAACTTCCAGACTGTGGCTTCAACGCATTGAACAGATGAATATCGAGCCGCGATATTCATCTGTCAGGGCAAGCATGGCAAGCTACGCGTCCTCCGAGGATTGATCCAAATGCGACAGCCCTACCGCACCACCCTCTTCGCCAGCCTGATCGTGATCATTTGCGCCGGGGTGTTGTGGGCGGCGTATGACTGGTTCCAGGGACGCTACCTGCGGGCATTCAGTGAGCATACGGCGGTGTTTTCCGGTGACAGCCTGAGCCTGCCGGCCGAGCTTGCCGGCCCGGGCCCGATCCGCCTGGTGCACTTCTGGGACCCCGCCTGCCCGTGCAATGTCGGCAACCAGCAGCACCTTGGCGAGTTGATCGAGCAGTACGCCCCCCAGGGCGTGGAGTTCTATTCCCTGCAGAAAGCCGGCAGCCACGGGCAGTTGCCCGCCACCCTGGGCTCGATGAAGGCCCTCAAGGCCGTGCCCGGTGCCCAGCATCTGCCGGCCAGCCCTGCCGTGGGCATCTGGGACCGCAGCGGCAAGCTGGCGTATTTCGGGCCCTACAGCGAAGGGTTGACGTGTAACTCCAGCAACAGCTTTATCGAGCCGATCCTGCAAGCCCTCGAAGGCGGACGCGAGGTCAATGCGACCCACACCCTGGCGGTGGGCTGTTATTGCGAGTGGAACGGGGAAACGTCTCCACCCTGACCCGGCAAGCTGAACAGACGCTGTTCGTTCGACAAACTCGAACAACTGTATCGGCACGCTCCTGTATCGTAAGCAACGAGCCGTACAAGCAGACGACACGGGAACACATGAGCCAATTAACCATCATCCTCTGGATACTCAACGTTATCGTTGATACGTCCGGCCAGTTGGCGTTCAAAGCCGCAGCCTCAGCCAGCGCCGAGCATGACGGCATGGCCCACTGGCGCCATATGCTCAAGCGTCCGTGGATCTGGCTGGGCATCATCTGCTATGTGTTCGAATTCGTGCTGTGGCTGGCCTTCCTGACACTGGTTCCGTTGTCGGTCGGGGTGATGCTGGGCTCCATCAATATTGTCGTGATCATGATTGCGGGGCGTTTCCTGTTCAAGGAAAGCCTGAGCAAATGGCGGTTGATCGGCATCATGCTGATCGCCTGTGGCGTGACCGTCGTGGGGTTCGAGTAATGAAACGGTTTTATATCCTCGGTTTTCTGTCGCTGATCATTTTCGATACCTTGGCGCAGGTCAGTTTCAAGTTCGCCTCGATTCATGCCGAACCGCTGACGATGGACGCCGCCTGGCTGATCCGCGTGTTCGGTGCGCCATGGATCTACGGCGCATTCGTGGGCTACATCGGCGCATTTTTCACCTGGATGACGCTGTTGAAATACGCCCCGGTGGGCCCGGCGTTTGCGGCGTCACACCTGGAGCTGATCAGCGTGACGCTGATCTCCGTCTGGCTGTTCAACGACACCCTTACCCTGCCCAAAATCGTCGGTGGCGCGCTGATTATCGCGGGCATCCTGTGCCTGGCGCGCAGCGAAGACAAAGAAAGCAAGACCGTCGAGGCCGAACCCTCGCAGACGCTGGCGTCATGACGCCCGTTGTCAGCCAGCGGGAGATTCCGCCAACGGCGGGGCTTCCCCTGCGCTGGCAGGACTTGTTCAACCGCTCGGGCGACCTGGCCCGCGACCTGGCCCGACAGCTCGACATCCCGCTGCCGGCCCTGCCCTGCTCCGGCACCGCCGCGCTGATCATGGCGCTGCGGGTGTTGCAGCAGCGCACGCCGGGGCGCACCGAGCTTATCGTGCCGGCCTATACCTGCCCGCTGGTGGCCCTGGCGGCCCATCACTGCCCGCCTTTGCGCGTGGTGGCGTGCGATCTGCAGCCCGGCAGCATCGACCTGGACGAACACCAGCTGGCGCAGCTGTGCAACCAAAACACCTTGGCGATCGTCGTCACTCACCTGGCCGGGCGTGTGGCGGATGTGGAGGCTGCCAAGCGCATTGCCGAGCCACTCGGCATTGCGGTGATCGAAGACGCCGCCCAAGCCATGGGCGCACTGGATGATGGAAAAAGCGTCGGACTGAAAGGCGACATCGGCTTTTTCAGCATGGCGCTGGGCAAAGGCCTGACGACGGCTGAAGGCGGTGTGTTGTTCAGCCGGGATCCGGCGCTGCATCAGGCGTTGCACCAGCAATGCCGGCAGGACTTGCCCTTCAGCCTGCGCTGGGAAGTGCAACGCAGCGCCGAGCTGTGGGGCTATGCCGCGGCGTATCAGCCCCGCGGGCTGAGGTACGTGTACGGCAAGCCGCTGCGGGCGGCGTTGGCGCGGGGCGATGAAGTGGCGGCGGTGGGCGATGATTTTTCCGTCAACGATATTCCGTTGCACCGCCTCGGCGGCTATCGCCAGAAGGTCGGCGCCGCAGCCCTGGCCCGCTTGCCCGAGCATTTGCAGCAAGGCCGCCTGCGGGCCTTGCGTCGCGTGGCGCAGCTGAGCAGCTTGCCCGGCGTGTCGGTGTTGACCGACAGCCCGGGCCAGCAAGGCACCTGGCCGTTCCTGATGGTGGTGATGCCCAGCGCACAAACCCGCGATACCGCGATGGCGCAGCTGTGGACGGCAGGCCTGGGCGTCACCCGCCTGTTCATCCACGTATTGCCGGGCTACCCGGCACTCACCCCGCTGTTACAGCAAGGCGCCGATATCCCCCGCGCGCAAAGCTTCGCCGCCCAGACACTGTCGATCAGCAATAGCCACTGGCTGACGGACGAGCTGTTCGAGCAAGTGCTGGATCATCTGCGGCGGATTCTTAAACGCTAGGCCCAGCTTTGATCGATACGGGTCAACAAGCGCGCATTCAGCTCATTCTGCTGCTGTTGCCAGATCACCACCTGGTTCTCCGGCAGCTCTTCCTGGCCATCCGACGCACTCAGCCAGCGCTTGAACTTGCTCTGGTAGTGGTAGGCGGACACGTCACCGGTAATGTCCGCGCCAATAATGCTGCCGTGGCAGGCGTCGATCAGCGCATTCAAATGCTTCTCCAGAAACTCGCCCTGGTCCCAATTGGTATTCACCACCTGCGGGCTCAGCACGTCTTTGTCGATGGAGAGATACACCGGCAGCGAACGGTCGAGCTGCGCCAGGAACGCGCTCATCAACTCGTCCGCGCTGGTGAATGCACGATTGCTGCGGCCTGCGCCGATCCAGTTCAACCAGCGGGTATCGACGTTGGTGTTCCAGTAGGTCAGCTTGCGTTTCACCAGCGGCGACCAGTGATTCTCCCAGGCGTGCTTGAGGGAAATGTCCGGCGAGCCAATGCCCAGCACGTGAACGTGCTCGACCTGCGGCAGGCGGCTGGCCCAGTAGACCCAGGACCCACAATGGATGCCAAACGGATAACGCATGTTGTCCGGGTGGTTATCGCAAATGATCAGCTGGATCTTTTGCTGGGTGGGAAGACGGTTCAACAACAGCTGGCTGAGGTGGTGATAATCACCGCTGCCGGTAAACACACAGCCGTAATCGCTGGGCATCTGCGCGTGCAGGGCGCTCTCCAGCTCCTTGAACTGCGCCCAGCGGCAGCCGAAACGGATTTTCTCCTGCCAGGCTTGCAACGGCAGGGTAAGGGCGCCGGGAATGTTATTCACGGCCCCGTCAAAATCGAGGATCAATGCGGGACGGGCCTGGCTCATGCGGTTTGCTCCTGCTGCCACTGCGTATCGCTTTCAAAATGGTGCCGGAAACGGTTCATCACTTTGCGCAGCAGCGGGTTCCTCACCCAGACCAGATGGCGGGTAAACGTGAACTTGGCGCCGAGGCTGGATTTGACCTGCGGATCGGTCCACCCCGCGACATAAAACTGCAGGCCCTTTTCCAGGGCGAACTCCAGGTTCACAAACCAACTGACGAAGTACAGGTTGTGCTCCAGCGCCAGCGGGTAGTTCAGGCCAATGTACTTGTCGAGCAACTTGCCGTCTTGCTGGTAGCACAGGTTATAGCCAACCAGTTCGTCCTCGTCCCAGTAGCAGAACACATGCCCGCCGCTGTCGGCATCGGTGAGCAACTGGATGAAGAATTCGGGCGTGAGCAAGTCGAAGTGGATTTCGCTCTGTGCGTACACCGCCTTGTACAGCCGATACAGTTCCTGCTGCCATTGCTCATCGCTGAAGCGGGCATCGCCGGTGTCCAGGATCTCGATGCGCAGCTCATCGCGGCTGCGCAACTTGCGGCGGATATTGCGGCGACGGCTATGGGACAACCGCGACAGATACTCATCCGTCGAGCTGAAGTCGATCGGTACATAGGCCAGCGCCTGGCCCTCTACATTGATGAATCCGCGCTCGGTGCAGGCCTCGATCAACGCGTGTGCATAGCGATTGTCCTCAACGCTGAGCAGCGGAGAATCCAGCGGCACATCCTTGACGATGGTGAGTTTGCGTTGCGGTGCACATTCCTCTTGCAGCCATTGCGCCATGTCCTGTGGCGCTACGTTCAGCGGGAACGGGGAATATTCGCTGACCGTGGTGCCGATAAAACAGGTGTCGATATGCAGCCATGACTGCCACAAACGGTACCCCGGCCAACTGCGCAGGCGGGCACGCAGCTCATCGTCTGCGGTGGTCTGCAGGTCGAACCTGGTGAAAAAGTACGGCAGTCCCTGTGCTGACAGCTGGGCAGTGAAGCCCGCCGGCGGGTATCGCAAAAAATTGCTGATCAGCGATGGCGTTTCCATGCAGCAGGCATAAGGCACCTGTGCACGGCTGGGATCTGTCATAAATTGCATTCCGAAAGTGATAGCAAAGGCGCGCCCGGATGACGGGGTGAATCATCGCGCCGCTGGTTTCATGTAACAGAGTAAACATAATACTCCGCCCACTCGCGGCCCACTTCAGAACCCCCACTTCATGCAGCTCAGGTTCAGGGAGCACGAACCCGAGAGCATTTTCCGCAGCGCTCGCCAAACCCACTAAACTGCCCGAATCTTCACGGTGACCGACTAATAAGGGACAACCCATGAAACGCATCCTGACCGCGCTGGCCATCCTGCTCGTAGCCCTTATGGTTGGCGCCGGCTGGTACGTGTACAGCAAGCAGCCGACCCGCCAGGGCACGGTGGAGCTGGCCCATCTGCAAGGTTCGGTCACGGTGCGCTACGACGACCGAGGCGTGCCGCATATCCGCGCCGAGAACGAGACTGACCTGTACCGTGCCCTCGGCTACGTGCATGCCCAGGACCGGCTGTTCCAGATGGAAATCATGCGGCGCCTGTCCCGTGGCGAGCTGGCCGAGGTGCTGGGGCCCAAGCTGCTGGAGACCGACAAGCTATTTCGCAGCCTGCGCATTCGCGAGCGCGCCTTGAGCTACGTCGAACACATGGACCATGAGTCTGCGTCCTGGAAGGCCCTGCAAGCCTACCTGGACGGGGTCAACCAGTATCAGGACAGCCACGCCAAACCCATGGAGTTCGACGTACTGGGCATCCCCAAGCGCCCGTTCACCGCCGAAGACACCATCAGCGTCGCCGGCTACCTGGCCTACAGCTTTGCCGCCGCCTTTCGCACCGAACCCTTGCTGACCTACGTACGCGATCAGTTGGGCAACGACTACCTGAAGGTCTTCGACCTCGACTGGCAGCCCAAGGGCGCGCTGAACCTGGCGGCCGGTGACTGGAAAGACCTCGGCGCCATTGCCCAGTTGAGCGAACAGGCCATGGCCGACAACGGCCTGCCGCAGTTCGAAGGCAGCAACGCCTGGGCCATCAGCGGCAGCCGCACCAAGAGCGGCAAGCCGTTGCTGGCGGGTGACCCGCATATCCGTTTCTCGGTGCCGTCGGTGTGGTACGAGGCGCAGCTGTCGGCGCCGGGCTTCGAGCTTTACGGCTATCACAACGCGCTGGTGCCGGTGGCGTTCCTGGGCCACAACAAGGATTTCGGCTGGAGCCTGACCATGTTCCAGAACGATGACCTCGACCTGATCGCCGAGAAGGTCAACCCGGACAACCCCAACCAGGTCTGGTACCACGACAAGTGGGTGGACATGACCAGCAGCGAGCAACAGATCGTGGTCAAGGGCCAGGACCCGGTAACCCTGACCCTGCGCACCTCGCCCCACGGCCCGATCATCAATGACGTGCTCGGCGAGAATGCCGGCAAGACGCCGATTGCCATGTGGTGGGCATTCCTGGATACCGAAAACCCGATCCTCGACGGTTTCTATCAGCTCAACCGTGCCGATACCCTCGCCAAAGCGCGTGCGGCGGCGGCCAAGGTCCAGGCGCCTGGCTTGAACATCGTATGGGCCAATGCCAAGGGCGATATCGGCTGGTGGGCGGCGGCGCAATTGCCGATCCGCCCGGCCGGGGTCAACCCGGGCTTTATCCTCGACGGCAGTACCGCCCAGGCGGACAAGCTCGGTTTCTACCCATTCAGCGCCAACCCCCAGGAAGAAAACCCGGCCCGCGGTTATGTGGTGTCCGCCAATGCCCAGCCGGCGTCACCCACCGGCATGCCGATCCCCGGGTATTACAACCTGGCGGACCGTGGCCAGCAGTTGAACGCGCAACTGAGCGACAACAGCGTGAAATGGGACGTGGAAAACAGCCAGGCCTTGCAGCTCGGCACCACCACCGCCTACGGCCCACGGCTGCTGGCACCGCTGCTGCCGGTGCTGCGTGAGGTGGTCAAGGACCCGGCGCAGTTGAAGCTGGTGGAGCAACTGGCAGCCTGGAAAGGCGATTACCCGCTGGACTCCACCAGTGCCACGCTGTTCAACCAGTTCCTGTTCAACCTCACTGACGCGGCGTTCCACCCGAAACTGGGCGATGGGATGTTCAAGACCTTGCTCACCACTCGGGTAGTGGACGCAGCCTTGCCGCGCCTGGCCGCTTCAGCGGATTCGCCGTGGTGGGATGGCCACCGCGCCGAGACCGTCAAGCTTGCCTGGGACAACAGCCTGCAACACCTCAAGGCGACCTTTGGTGAGGATCCATCGCAGTGGCAATGGGGCAAGGCCCACACCCTGACCCACGGCCATCCACTGGGCTCGCAGAAGCCGTTGGACAAGATCGTCAACGTGGGCCCGTTTGCCGCTCCCGGCAGCCATGAAGTGCCCAACAACCAATCCGCACAGATCGGCCCGGCGCCGTGGCCGGTGACGTACGGGCCGTCGACCCGACGCCTGATTGATTTCGCCGATGCCGCACATGGGCTGACCATCAACCCGGTCGGGCAGAGTGGTGTGCCGTTCGACAAGCACTATTCCGATCAGGCGGAGACGTACATCGAAGGCGGGTATGAGCAGGCGCATTTCAATGATGAGGAAGTGACGGCGAATACTCGTAGTACGCTCAAGCTGTTGCCGGCCAGGTAGATGCTTGAAATACGGACTGTGTGGGAGCTGGCTTGCCTGCGATAGCGGTGTGTCAGTCGATAGAAATGTTGACTGACACACCGCTATCGCAGGCAAGCCAGCTCCCACAGTTGATCTCCATTGTTGCTTCTAGCGGGTACGCAGCCGCCCCGGCGCCTCACCGTAGGTTTCCTTGAATTTCTTGCTGAACGCCGCCTGGGATTGATACCCCGCCCGAGCGGCAATATCCGTCAGGCTCAGCCGCGACTGATGCAGCAGGTTGAACGCCAGCTCCATGCGCAACTGCGTCAGCAACACCCACGGCGACACGCCCGCCACTTTGACAAACCCACGCATGAAGGTCGCCCGAGACATCGACGCGGCGCTGGCCAGGCTGTCGATGGTCCACTCATGCCCAGGATCCGCCAGCATCGCCTGCCAGGCCTTGCCCAGGCGTTTGTCGGTCAACAAGGCAAAGGTGCCCGCCACCGGCGCTTGCTGCGTCAGCCATGCCCGCAGGATCAGGGTGAACAACGCCGACGACAGCGCATCAATGAAAAACCGCGCCCCCAGCCGCTGCCCGTCCGCCTCGCTGCGCAGCAGTGCGATCAATGCCGCCAACTGCCCATCGGCCTGCCACTGCCGGCTGGACACCACCAGGTAGTCCGGCAACGCACTGAACAGCAACGACTGGCGGTTGTAGCGAAAGCTGCCGCAGAGCATGTCCACGTCCGGCTGCTCACCGCCCAGGCGATGGATCGGCAGCAAGCCGCCTTCGATCACGGTCTGCGCCACCGGCTTTACCCGCGCGCCCTGGCTGCGCACCAGGTGCGTCGCGCCACCGGGCATCAACAGGATGTCGCCCTCCTCCAACGTCACCTGCTGCCCGCCGGACAATTCGGCGCGGCACGTGCCCGTCAGCACAATGTGATACGGCGCCACGCCCAGCGGCTCGGGCTCGTGGTCCATGGCCCAGGCGCCCTGGAACTGGCAACGCAGGTCCAGGCTGCCCTGCAGGTTGGCCAACGCGATGAGGGTGTCGATGGAGTTCATTTGCGAGCATCGGTCAAAAAGGTGAGTGGATCGAACAAAAGCGCCAAACCTGAACCGCGCACACTGGCTTCACACCCAACCCGTTCAGGAGTTAACACGATGTTCAATAACTGGTCCGACTTGCTGCCTACCGTGAAGAAAGCCTTTGGCGCGCTGGGCAAGAGCAACCCGAAGATGGTCAAAGCCTACATGGCGCTGGGGGAAGCAGCCGAGGAAAATGACGTCCTCGATGCCAAGACCCGCGAGTTGATTTCCATCGCCGTGGCCATCACCACCCGCTGTGACGGCTGCATCGGCGTGCATGCCGACGCGGCGATCAAGGCCGGCGCCACCCGCGAAGAAGTGGCCGCGACCCTGGCCACCGCGATCTCGCTGAATGCCGGCGCGGCGTATATCTACTCGCTGCGCGCCCTGGAAGCCTATGACACGCTCAAACCGGCGCCGCAAAATTAAGCCGGAATTGTTGCGGCGTCACGCCCAGCCGGCGATTGAACACACTGCGCATGTGCTGGGCATCGCGAAAGCCGCATTGATACGCCACGGTCTTGAGCGGTGCGTGGGTGCTTTCGAGCATTACCCGCGCCGCATCCACCCGCGCCCGCTCGACGAACTCCGCCGGAGTGATCTGCGCTTCCCGGGCAAATACCCGCGAGAAGTTGCGCGCGCTCATGTTGGCGGCTTTGGCCAGGTCGGCGATGGTCAGGTCGCCCGTCAGGTTGGCCAATACATACAGCTGCACCAGCGCCACCGCCGAGGTGGCTTGCGCGTGGGGTGTCAGGAACGGGCTGAACTGCGACTGCCCGCCGGAACGCTGGGTGAACACCACCAGGCGCTTGGCCACGCTGAGGGCGACTTCCGGGCCGTGGTCCTGGGCCAGCAGGTACAGCGACAGGTCGATGCCCGCCGTCACCCCGGCCGAGGTGTAGAGGTTGCCGTCCTGCACATAGAGGCGGTCGGCTTCGACCTGGGCCGATGGGCACAAGCTGGCCAGATCGGCAGCGTCGCCCCAGTGGGTGGTGACGGTGCGCCCGTCCAGCAACCCGGCGCGGGCGAGCATGAAGGCACCGTTGCAGATGGAGCCGAAGCGCTTCGCCCGCGCGCTTGCGTCCCGCAGCCATTGATTGAACACCGGGCCGAAATCCTCGAAGGGCAGCTGCGGCCCGCCGGCCATCAACAGCAAGTCGTAAGGCTCGAGGGCCTCGCTGAAATGCCGGTGTGCCTGCAACGACAAGCCGTTGGAACAGGCCATGTTGCCGTGCCCCAGGCCAATCACCTCCAACTGGTAATGCGCCTCGGGCGGCAGAAAACGGTTGGCCTCGCAGAACACATCCAGGGGCCCGGTCACGTCCAGTGACTGGACGCCGGGGAAGATCAGGATGGCGACGGTTTTGCCCATGGATAGAAACACCTTTTTCCAACTGAATAAATGCAAAACCCCTGTGGGAGCTGGCTTGCCTGCGATACAGGCGACGCGGTCCATCAGGTATACCGAGGTGATGCTATCGCAGGCAAGCCAGCTCCTACATTTGATCGCGCATAGCCTTGGCGCGATATCGCGGCACATTGGCCGGGATCGCATCCTCGCCGCGATGGCCCCTTCGCGGGCGCGCGACCAGACTGGACTCATCGGCGCCAACCCCGGCGCTTTCTTGAGGAGAACGACCATGAGCACCACCATCGCCGGCATCAAGATCCCGGACAGCGCCCTGGCCAAGGCCACCACCGAATACATCCGCGACATCGAATCCGACCTGTTGTACCACCACTCCCGCCGGGTGTTCCTGTTCGGCGCATTGAGCGGCGAGCGCCAGCAGTTGGCCTATAACCCGGAGTTGCTGTACGTCGGCGCGATGTTCCACGACCTGGGCCTGGTGGAAGGTCACCGCAGTGACGACGAACGCTTTGAAGTGGACGGCGCCAACGCGGCGGCGGACTTTCTCAAGCCTTACGGGTTGAGCGATGACGACATCGAACAGGTGTGGTTGTCCATCGCCCTGCACACCACACCGGGGGTGCCCAAGCACTTGCGTCCAACCGTGGCGCTGGTGACGGCGGGCGTCGAAATGGATGTGTTGGGGATGGAGTACGCGGCTTTCAGCAGCGTGCAGCGCGAAGCGGTGGTGCACGCGCATCCACGGGGTGAAGGGTTCAAGGAGTGCATCATCTGCGCGTTTGCCGACGGCCTGCGCCATCGCCCGCAGACCACGTTTGGCAACGTGAAGACCGATGTGCTGGTGGATCAGGAGCCGGGGTTCAAGCCGATGAACTTCGTCGAGGTGATTCGCAAGTCGCCTTGGACTGCTTAACCCGAATTGGAATGCAATCAAAATGTGGGAGCGGGCTTGCTCGCGAAGGCAGTGGATCAGTCAATACATCCGGTGACTGACACTGCGCTTTCGCGAGCAAGCCCGCTCCCACATTTTTGATCCGGTTTCTTCAGGGCTATCTGATTAGACCGGTGCTGGAGCCCGACGCGAATCCGCCGGCTTCTCCCAACCATCCGCAGCCGCTTCTTCAATCGCCTGCTGGATCGCTTTCTTGCGGTGCTCTTCGGCACGACGGCTGAAGAACCACACCAGGAACGTCACGATCGACACCGCCAACAGAATCAGGCTGGCCACGGCGTTGATCTCGGGTTTAACCCCCAGGCGCACCGCCGAGAACACTTCCATCGGCAACGTGGTCGAACCCGGCCCCGACACGAAGCTGGCCAACACCAGGTCATCCAGCGACAGCGCGAACGACATCATGCCGCCCGCCGCCAGCGACGGCGCGATCATCGGGATGGTGATCAGGAAGAACACCTTCCACGGCCGCGCACCCAGGTCCATGGCTGCCTCTTCAATCGACAGGTCCAGCTCACGCAAGCGCGCCGACACCACCACCGCCACATACGCCGAACAGAACGTGGTGTGGGCGATCCAGATGGTCACCAGGCCACGTTCCTGCGGCCAGCCGATCATCTGCGCCATGGCCACGAACAGCAGCAACAGCGACAGGCCGGTGATCACTTCCGGCATCACCAGCGGCGCCGTCACCAGGCCGCCGAACAGCGTGCGGCCCTTGAACTGGCTGATGCGCGTCAGCACGAACGCCGCCAATGTACCGAGTGCCACCGCCGCAATCGCGGTGTAGCAGGCGATTTCCAGGGAGCGGCCGACCGAGCCCATCAACTGGGTGTTGTCCAATAGGCCCACATACCACTTGATCGACCAACCGCCCCACACCGTCACCAGTTTGGATTCGTTGAACGAGTAGATCACCAGGATCAGCATCGGCAGGTAGATGAACAGCAACCCCGCCACCAGCATGAAGCTTGAGAAACTGACGCGCTTCATATCTTGCCCTCCATCTCTTTGGCTTGGCTGCGGTTGAACAGGATGATCGGCACGATCAGGATCGCCAGCATCACTACCGCCAGGGCAGACGCCACCGGCCAGTCACGGTTGTTGAAGAATTCTTGCCACAACACTTTACCGATCATCAGGGTCTCCGGACCGCCCAGCAGTTCCGGGATCACGAACTCGCCCACCACCGGGATAAACACCAGCATGCAGCCGGCGATGATGCCGTTCTTGGACAGCGGCACGGTGATTTTCCAGAAGCTGTTGAAGGTACTCGAACCCAGGTCCGATGCGGCTTCCAGCAGGCTCTGGTCGTGCTTCACCAGGTTGGCGTACAGCGGCAGGATCATGAACGGCAGGTACGAATAGACCACGCCGATATACACCGCAATGTTGGTGTTGAGGATCTGCAGCGGTTCGTTGATCAACCCGATGGACATCAGGAAGCCGTTGAGCAAACCGTTGTTGCTGAGGATGCCCATCCACGCATAGACCCGGATCAGGATCGCAGTCCAGGTCGGCATCATGATCAGCAGCACCAGCACGGTCTGGATTTCCTTGCGTGCGCTGGCAATGGCGTAGGCCATCGGGTAGCCGATCAGCAGGCAGAGGATGGTGCTGAAAAACGCCATCTTCAGCGAGCCCAGGTACGCCGCGATGTACAACTCGTCATCGCCCAGCATCCCGTAGTTGGCCAGGTTCAGCACCAACTGCAGTTTCTGTTCAACGAAGGTGTAGATCTCGGTGTAAGGCGGGATCGCCACGTCGGCTTCGGCAAAGCTGATCTTCAAGACGATGAAGAACGGCAGCATGAAGAACAGGAACAACCAGAGGAAAGGGATCCCGATGACCACATGCCGGCCACCGGGGGTTATTCGTTGCAGCTGGCGTTTGAACTTCTTCATGTTCATGAGCGAAGTACCACGCCGCTGTCGTCTTCCCACCACACGTACACCTGGTCGCCCCAGGTAGGGCGCTGGCCACGGCGTTCGGCGTTGGCCACGAAGGATTGCACCAGCTTGCCGCTCGGCAATTCGACGTAGAACACCGAATGGCCGCCGAGGTAGGCGATGTCATGCACCTTGCCGCTGGACCAGTTGTGCTCGCAGGTCGGCATTTCGGTGGTCACCAGCAGCTTTTCAGGGCGGATGGCGTAGGTCACCGACTTGTCTTCCACCGAAGTGGCGATGCCGTAGCCGACGTAGATATCGCGGTCCAGGTCCGGGCACTTGAGTACCGCGTGGCCTTCGGCGTCGTCCACCACCTGGGTGTCGAAGATGTTGACGTTGCCGATGAACTCGCACACCAGGCGGCTGGTCGGCGTTTCATAGATGTCGATCGGGCTGCCGATCTGGGCGATCCAGCCCAGGTGCATGATCGCGATGCGCTCGGCCATGGTCATGGCTTCTTCCTGGTCGTGGGTCACCATCACGCAGGTCACGCCCACGCGCTCGATGATCTCCACCAGTTCCAGTTGCATCTGCGAACGCAGCTTCTTGTCGAGTGCGCCCATCGGCTCATCGAGCAGCAGCAGTTTCGGACGCTTGGCCAGGGAACGCGCCAGCGCCACCCGCTGACGCTGGCCGCCGGACAGCTGGTGCGGCTTGCGCTTGGCGTACTGGCTCATCTGCACCAGCTTGAGCATCTCGGCCACGCGGGCGTCGACCTCGGCCTTGGGGATCTTGTCCTGCTGCAGGCCAAACGCGATGTTCTGGGCCACGGTCATGTGGGGGAACAAGGCGTAGGACTGGAACATCATGTTGATCGGCCGCTCGTACGGCGGCATGTCGGTGATGTCCACACCGTCGAGGTAAATGCGTCCTTCCGTTGGGCGCTCGAAGCCTGCGAGCATGCGCAGCAAGGTGGATTTGCCCGAACCCGATCCGCCGAGCAAGGCGAAGATTTCGCCTTTCTTGATTTCCAGGGACACATCGTCCACCGCAATCGTCTCGTCGAACTTCTTCGTGACCCGGTCGATTTTGACCAGCACCTTTTTCGGTGTCTGGTCGCCCTCGAGGGCTTTCTTATAGGCGCCGGAGGCAACTGCCATTTACGAAACTCCCAGAATAAAAAGAGTGCAGCTCGCCCAATACGGGCCAGCCTTGGATAGTTTGAGCGTTAAGCCTTACTTGCCCGTCTTGACCTTGGTCCAGCTACGGGTCATCAAACGTTGCACTTTCGGGGGTAGCTCGAAGTTGACAAAAGTCCGGTCGAGAACCGCCTGCGGTGGGTAAACCGCTTCGTCGGTGCGTATCGATTGCTCCATCAGTTTGTCCGCCCCTGGGTTAGGGTTGGCGTAACCGACGTAATCACTGACCTGAGCGATCACTTCAGGTTTCAGCAAATAGTTGATGAAGGCGAGGGCCTCTTTGACGTTGGTGGCATCCTTGGGGATGGCCAGCACGTCGAACCACAGGTTGCCGCCTTCTTTCGGAATCACATAGGCGATGTTCACGCCCTTGCCCGCCTCGGCTGCACGAGCCTTGGCCTGGAACACATCACCGGAGAAACCGGCCGCCACGCAGATGTTGCCGTTGGCCAGGTCCGAGATGTATTTGGAAGAATGGAAGTAGGTCACGTAGGGACGCACTTTCAGGAGTTTCTCTTCAGCCTTCTTGTAGTCTTCAGGGTTGGTGCTGTTGGGGTTGAGGCCCATGTAGTTGAGCACCGCCGGCAGCATTTCATCCGCCGAGTCCATGAACGACACACCGCACGTGGCCAGCTTCTTCATATTTTCCGGCTCGAACAGCACGGCCCAGGAGTCGATATGGTCGACGCCCAATACTTCCTTGACCTTGTCGACGTTGTAGCCAATACCGTTGGTGCCCCACAGGTACGGCACGGCGTACTGGTTGCCCGGGTCGTTCTTTTCCAGACGCTTGAGCAGCGCCGGGTCGAGGTTGGCGTAGTGGGTCAGTTGCGACTTGTCGAGCTTCTGGAACGCGCCGGCCTTGATCTGCTTGCCGAGGAAGTGGTTCGACGGCACGACCACGTCATACCCGGTACGCCCGGCGAGCAACTTGCCTTCCAGGGTTTCGTTGGAATCAAACACGTCGTATACCGGCTTGATGCCGGTGGCCTTTTCAAAGTTGGCCAGGGTGTCCGGGCCGATGTAGTCCGACCAGTTATAAATATGCACAGTCGGCGCGGCCTGCACGCTGACAGCCAGCGTGATACCTGCACCCACCAGCAAGGCTTTGCGAAATAAAGAAATTGGCAAGTGGAGGTCCTCTTAAATAGTTGGGCCCGAAGTTGTTGCCCGGCAACAAAACCGGCGCGCAACTTACCCTCGATAAACCGATCCGGCAAAACTTTCTGTCATTTAATGGGTGGGAGCGGGCTATGTGGGAGCGGGCTTGCTCGCGAAAGCGGCGTATCAGTTGATACATACGCTAGCTGACACACCGTCTTCGCGAGCAAGCCCGCTCCCACACCAGCCTGCTCCCACAGGTCTTAAGGCTTACTTGCCCGATTTGATTTTGGTCCAGCTGCGGGTCATTTCCCGCTGAGTAGCAGCCGGCAAGTCAGCAATGGCATACAGCTTGGCTTGCACGTCCGCTGGCGGATAAATGCCTGGGTCGCTGGTGATGTCTTTGTCGACCAACGCGGTAGCTTTCTCGTTACCGTTCGGGAAACGTACGCTGTTGGTAATGCCCGCCATGACTTCCGGCTTCAGCAGGTAGTTCATGAACTTGTAGGCAGCGTCGACGTTCTCGGCATCTTTAGGGATGGCGACCATGTCATAGAAGCTGCCGGCACCTTCTTTCGGAATGTCATAGGCAACCTTGACCTTGCCACCGGCTTCAGCCGCGCGGGACTTGGCCTGTTGCACGTCACCCGAATAACCCACGGCTACGCAGATGTTGCCGTTGGCCAGGTCGGAAATGTACTTGGACGAGTGGAAGTAGCCGATCGAAGGACGCAGCTTGAGGAACAGGGCCTCGGCTTGCTTGAGGTCTTCCTTCTTCTGGGTGTCGGTCGGCAGGCCCAGGTAATGCAGTGCCACTGGCAGCATTTCGGTTGGCGAATCGAGGAAGCTCACACCGCAGCCTTTGAGCTTGGCGAGGTTTTCCGGCTTGAGGATGGTGTCCCACGAGTCGATCTTGTCGATGCCCAGTGCGGCCTTGACCTTCTCCGGGTTGTAGCCGATGCCGATCGAGCCCCACATGTACGGGAAGGCGTGCTTGTTGTCCGGGTCGCTGATGGACACGGCTTTAAGCAGGGACTTGTTCAGGTTGTCGTAGTTCGACAGCTTGGACTTGTCCAGTTCCTGGTAAACACCGGCCTTGATCTGCTTGGCGAGGAAGTTGTTCGACGGCACGACAATGTCGTAGCCGGACTTGCCTGCCAACAACTTGGCTTCCAGGGTTTCGTTGGAGTCGAACACGTCATAGACCACCTTGATCCCGGACTCTTTTTCAAAGTTCGCGATGGTGTCCGGTGCGATGTAGTCGGACCAGTTATAAACGTGCAGCACTTTATCGTCGGCGTGTGCCGCGCCTGCAATGGCCCCCATCAGGGACAAGGCCAGGAGGGTCTTGCCAGCGTTCTTCAAACCTAATGCCTTCATTCGGTCATGCTCCAATTTTTTCTTTTTTGGGCCACGTTCGTTCTTTAATTACAACGTGTTTCGCAGCCCGTCTAAGGGCGACAAAACAGGGCGACAGTCTGGCAAGTTCAGGGGCCGGCTTTCAACCAATGCCCCGCTTTTCTAACACCCCAGAAGCAGCGCCCGACAGGCGCTGCGTTCTGAGCCTAGCATTTAGCCCTGCAATGCCGCCAAAGTCAGGTCCAGGCAGTGCCGCGCCTTGGTCACCAACTCGTCTATCTCGGCCTTGCTGATCACCAGCGGTGGCGAAATGATCATGGTGTCGCCCACGGCGCGCATGATCAGGCCATTCTCGAAGCAGAACGTGCGGCAGATCATGCCAACACCACGGCCTTCATAACGCTTGCGCGTTGCCTTGTCCTGAACCAGTTCGATGGCACCGAGCATGCCCACACCGCGAACTTCACCCACCAGCGGGTGATCAGCCAGTTCCCTCAAACGCTTTTGCAAATAGGGTGCCGTTTCGTCGTGCACGTGCTTAACAATTTGTTCATCGCGCATGATGCGGATGTTTTCCAGGGCTACCGCTGCCGCCACCGGGTGACCGGAATAGGTGAAGCCGTGGTTGAAATCACCGCCTTCGTTCAGCACGGCGACCACTTCGTCGCGCACGATCAGGCCGCCCATCGGGATGTAGCCGGAGGTCAGGCCCTTGGCGATGGTCATCATGTCGGGCTTGAGGCCGTAGAAATCGCTACCGAACCACTCACCGGTGCGGCCAAACCCACAGATCACTTCGTCAGCCACGAACAGGATGTCGTACTTGGCGAGGATTTCCTTGATGCGCGGCCAGTAGCTGTCTGGCGGCACGATCACGCCACCGGCACCCTGGATCGGCTCGGCAATAAAGGCACCGACGTTGTCCACGCCCAGTTCCAGGATCTTCTCTTCCAGCTGGTTGGCCGCCCACACGCCGAATTCTTCCGGGCTCATGTCGCCGCCTTCGCCGAACCAGTAAGGCTGGGCGATGTGGACGATGCCCGGGATCGGCAAGTCGCCTTGTTCATGCATATAAGTCATGCCGCCCAGGCTGGCGCCGGCCACGGTTGAACCGTGGTAGCCATTCTTGCGGCTGATGATGGTTTTCTTGTTCGGCTGGCCTTTGATCGCCCAGTAGTGGCGGACCATACGCAGCATGGTGTCGTTGCCCTCGGAGCCGGAGCCGGTGAAGAACACGTGGTTCATGCCTTGCGGGGCGATATCGGAGATGGCTTTGGCCAGTTCCAGCACCGGCGGGTGGGCGGTCTGGAAGAACAGGTTGTAGTAAGGCAGTTCTTTCATCTGCTTGGCGGCCGCATCAGCCAGTTCATCGCGACCGTAACCGATCGCCACGCACCACAGGCCGGCCATGCCGTCGAGAATCTTGTTGCCTTCGCTGTCCCACAGGTAAACGCCGTGGGCTTTGGTGATGATCCGTGGGCCTTTCTCTTTCAATTGCTTGAAGTCGCTGAACGGCGCCAGGTGGTGATCGCTGCTCAAGGCTTGCCATTCACGGGTTTGCGGGTTGTTGCTGGACATACCAATCTCCTAGATGTTTCAGGTGAGGACGCGCCGTTTGAAGGGCGCGCCCGGCGCATCAGACGGCGAAGAGCAGGAATTCCCGCTCCCACGAACTGATCACGCGCTTGAAGTTTTCATGCTCGGCCCGCTTGACCGCGACGTAGCCTGTGATGAATTTGTGACCCAGGTATTTCTCGATGGTCTTGCTGTTTTCCATGCGTTCCAGGGCGTCTTCGATGGTCAGCGGCAGGCGCAGGTTGCGGCGCTCGTAACCACGGCCCACCACCGGCGCGCTTGGGCTGATGCCTTCGACCATGCCGATGTAGCCACACAGCAAGCTGGCGGCAATCGCCAGGTACGGGTTGGCATCGGCGCCCGGTAGGCGGTTTTCCACCCGACGGTTTTGTGGGCCGGCGTCTGGAACCCGCAGGCCAACGGTGCGGTTCTCTTCGCCCCACTCCACGTTGACCGGCGCCGAGGTGTCGGGCAGGAAGCGGCGGAACGAGTTGACGTTAGGGGCGAACAGCGGCAACAGCTCGGGGATGAACTTCTGCAGGCCGCCAATGTGGTGCAGGAACAGCTCGCTCTTGGTCCCGTCTTCATTGGAGAACACGTTCTTGCCGGTGGCGATATCGATGATGCTCTGGTGCAGGTGCATTGCGCTGCCGGGCTCGCCGGTCATGGGCTTGGCCATGAAGGTGGCCGCCACGTCGTGCTTGAGCGCCGCTTCGCGCATGGTGCGCTTGAACACCAGGATCTGGTCGGCCAGGGACAGTGCGTCGCCGTGACGGAAGTTGATTTCCATCTGCGCCGTGCCGTCTTCGTGGATCAACGTGTCGAGGTCCAGTTCCTGCAATTCGCACCAGTCGTAGACGTCTTCGAACAACGGGTCGAATTCGTTGGCCGCTTCTATAGAGAAGGACTGGCGGCCAGTCTCCGGGCGACCGGAGCGGCCAATCGGCGGTTGCAGCGGGAAGTCCGGGTCTTCGCAGCGCTTGGTCAGGTAGAACTCCATCTCCGGCGCCACGATGGGCTGCCAGCCCTTGTCGGCGTAGAGCTTGAGGACTTTCTTGAGCACGTTGCGCGGCGACAGCTCGATCGGGTTGCCTTGCTTGTCGTAGGTGTCGTGGATCACCTGGGCCGTAGGCTCTATGGCCCAGGGCACGAGGTACACTGCGTTCTCGTCCGGGCGGCAGATCATGTCGATGTCGGCCGGGTCGAGCAATTCGTAATAGATGTCGTCTTCGACATAGTCGCCGGTCACGGTCTGCAACAGAACGCTTTCGGGCAGGCGCATGCCTTTTTCGGCGATGAACTTGTTGGTCGGCGAGATCTTGCCCCGGGTGATGCCGGTGAGGTCGCCAATCATGCATTCGACTTCTGTGATCTTGTGGTCTTTCAACCAATCGGTGAGCTGGTCGAGGTTGTTACTCATAAATGCCTCTGGGCTGTGTTTCCTGACATCCATTAAAGGTCAGGCGTAAGTTGACGCAGCATCCGCGTCGCGTTGCATCACCCGCTTTCGACAGGCATTGCCAAATGCCTGGAAGATTGCGAGGTAGTGCGGGTTAGAGCTTACCTGCCATTCGGGGTGCCATTGCACTCCTAAAGCAAAAGCCTTGCCCGCGGGCACTGAAAAGCCTTCGATCAGGCCATCCGGCGCGGTGGCCTCGACCTGGAAACCGGCCGCCAGGCGATCAATCCCCTGTGAATGAATCGAGTTGACCTGGATCGTCGACGGCAAGCCCAGGCTTGCCAATACCCCATTCGGGGAGATGGTTACCGGATGTGCCGGGCCGTACTGGATG
Organism: Pseudomonas sp. F8002; assembly: GCF_013385495.1. Classification (NCBI taxonomy): domain Bacteria; kingdom Pseudomonadati; phylum Pseudomonadota; class Gammaproteobacteria; order Pseudomonadales; family Pseudomonadaceae; genus Pseudomonas; species Pseudomonas sp. F8002. The sequence continues at coordinate 44,217 of NZ_JACAPW010000024.1, forward strand.
TCCAGCGGCTGGGTGTCGTCTTCGCGGTGATCCATCATGCCCGGCACTTCATGAACCTTCTGGTGCAGGCTGCCGCCAAACGCCACGTTCATTTCCTGGAAGCCACGGCAAATCCCCAGTACCGGAACGCCGGCCGCTATGGCTGCACGCAGCAGCGGCAGGGTGGTTTGGTCCCGTGCAGAATCATGAGCAGTCCCGGGCGCGCTGGCCGGACCGTCGTAGTGAAAGGGTTCGATATTGGAAGGTGAGCCGGTAAATAGAATGCCGTCCAGACCGTCAAGAATATTGGCCGGGTCGAGCAGATCCGCCAGGGACGGAATAATCAACGGCAAGCCCTTGGCAGCGGTGGCCACTGCACGGACGTATTTGTCGCCACTGATGTGATAAGCATGCAGACCGACCTGTTTGGAGCAGGCGGTGACGCCGATTAACGGCAGGCGAGACATGAAGCACCCCGGTATTATTGCTGTTATGGGTTTGAATCGAGCTTAGCCTTGTTCATTTTTTTACACAACACCCCCGTAAAAAATACAACACGGCCCGCTCAAACGTGCTGGTTCCAAGAGCCCCAATCCCAAAAAATTGCCCCAAAAAGCCCCAAAAAAGCCCTCACGGCGCTTTTTTAGGGCAAAAAAGGCCTCGCTTGACTTCGGCATGCCGTTCGGGTTGACTGAAACCCGAAGAGATCAATGATTGATATTTTTAACAACAAAGGTGTTGCATCATGTCGGTACCCCCGCGTGCCGTTCAGCTTAACGAAGCGAACGCGTTCCTTAAGGATCATCCTGAGGTTCTGTACGTAGACCTTCTAATTGCGGATATGAATGGTGTGGTGCGCGGCAAGCGCATCGAACGCACCAGCCTCCACAAGGTTTACGAGAAGGGCATTAACCTGCCTGCCTCTCTATTTGCCCTGGATATCAACGGCTCAACGGTGGAAAGCACCGGCCTGGGTCTGGACATCGGTGATGCTGACCGAATCTGTTATCCAATCCCCGACACCCTGTGCAATGAACCCTGGCAAAAGCGCCCAACCGCGCAACTGCTGATGACCATGCACGAACTCGAAGGTGAACCTTTCTTCGCCGATCCTCGCGAAGTACTCCGCCAAGTTGTAAGCAAATTTGACGACCTCGGTCTGACCATCTGCGCCGCATTCGAGCTGGAGTTCTACCTGATTGACCAGGAGAACGTGAATGGCCGGCCACAACCGCCCCGCTCGCCGATCTCCGGCAAACGCCCGCACTCGACACAGGTCTACCTGATCGACGACCTCGACGAATACGTCGACTGCCTCCAGGACATTCTGGAAGGTGCAAAAGAGCAAGGCATCCCTGCCGACGCCATCGTCAAGGAAAGTGCCCCGGCGCAGTTCGAAGTGAACCTGCACCACGTTGCCGACCCTATAAAGGCCTGCGACTACGCGGTACTGCTCAAGCGCTTGATCAAGAACATCGCCTACGACCATGAGATGGACACCACCTTCATGGCCAAGCCTTACCCGGGCCAGGCAGGCAACGGCCTACACGTGCACATTTCGATCCTGGACAAGGACGGCAAGAACATCTTTGCCAGCGAGGATCCCGAGCAGAACGCCGCATTGCGTCACGCGATCGGCGGTGTGCTGGAGACCCTACCCGCCCAAATGGCGTTCCTGTGCCCTAACGTCAACTCCTACCGTCGTTTCGGCGCACAGTTCTACGTGCCGAACTCGCCGTGCTGGGGCCTGGATAACCGCACCGTGGCGATTCGCGTACCGACCGGCTCGTCTGACGCCGTACGTATCGAACACCGTGTGGCCGGGGCTGATGCCAACCCTTACCTGCTGATGGCTTCGGTCCTGGCGGGCGTGCATCACGGCCTGACCAACAAGATCGAGCCTGGCGCACCGGTGGAAGGCAACAGTTACGAGCAGAACGAACAGAGCCTGCCGAACAACCTGCGTGATGCCCTGCGCGAGTTGGACGACAGCGAGGTGATGGCCAAGTACATCGATCCTAAATACATCGATATCTTCGTCGCCTGTAAGGAAAGTGAGCTGGAGGAGTTCGAACACTCCATCTCCGACCTTGAGTACAACTGGTACCTGCATACCGTGTAAGCGGTTGCCGGGCTAAAAAAAACGCCGCAGGCCTTTGGCCTACGGCGTTTTTTTATGGCTGTGGTGGCGAGGGAGCTTGCTCCCGCCGGGCTGCGAAGCGGCCCCAATAAGAACACCGGGTTCTTTCAGGCGGAACCGAGGTGCAGGTCTTGGGCCTGCTGCGCAGTCCAGCGGGAGCAAGCTCCCTCGCCACAGGGTATGGATCATCCAGTGGCTCTGCGTACAATGCCCGCTGCCCTGTAGGAGACTTCAATGAATCGCCCTGCCACTCCTCGCAAACCCCGCGCCCGCAGCCAGGCCCGGATCGACGCGATCCTCGACGCCGCCCGCACCTTGCTGGCCGCCGAAGGCGTGGCCAGCCTGTCGATCTACAGCGTGGCCGAGCGGGCGCAGATTCCACCGTCATCGGTGTATCACTTCTTCGCCAGCGTGCCGGCGTTGCTGGAGGCGCTGACCGCTGATGTCCATGCAGCCTTTCGCGCGGCCATTCAGGCGCCCATCGATCATGATTCACTCAAGCACTGGCGCGACCTGTCCTGCGTGGTCGAGCAGCGCATGCTCAGCATCTACAGCAACGACGCCGCCGCCCGGCAATTGATCCTGGCCCAGCACGGGCTGACCGAAGTGACACAGGCCGACCGCCAGCACGACCTGGAGCTGGGAAACCTGATGTTTGAGGTGTTCAACCGGCACTTTGAGGTGCCGAGCCTGCCCGCCGATGTCGACGTGTTTGCCCTGGCCCTGGAACTGAGCGACCGCGTCTACGCGCGCTCGGTGCATCAGCACGGGCAAATCACCCCGCGCATGGCCGAGGAAGGCATGCGGGTGTTTGATGCGTATGTGGGGCTTTATCTGCCGGCGTTCTTGCCCAAGCGGGTGGTCACATGATCATTCCCACGCTCTGCGTGGGAATGTCTCATGGGACGCTCCGCGTCCCGCCAGCCAGCGCAAGACTTGAGCCCTGCGCATGGGTGACGCGGAGCGTCACGGGATGCATTCCCACGCAGAGCGTGGGAACGATCACACGATCACAACTTGGCGATCGACACCTCGGTGGATTTCACGAAGGCAATCACTTCACTGCCGATCACCAGTTCCAGCTCTTTCACCGAGCGGGTGGTGATCACGGAAGTGACGATGCCGGACGCGGTCTGTACGTCGATTTCCGACAGCACGTCGCCTTCGACGATTTCCTTGATGGTGCCTTTGAACTGGTTACGCACGTTGATGGCTTTGATAGTCATGGTCGTTCTTCCTGTGTAAGACAAGTGAGTTATTGAGCCCAACGCAATTGCGTAGGCAGCGGTGAAACAGGTTCGGGTTCCGGCGGGGTGCCGGGCAGCGACAACACACGGTTAAGCACTTCGGTTTCCAGCGCCGCCAGGCGGTGGGAGCCACGCACCCGCGGACGTGGGAGTTCCACGTGCAGGTCGAGGCCGATTTCGCCGTCTTCGATCAAAATCACCCGATCGGCAATGGCCACGGCTTCGCTGACGTCGTGGGTCACCAGCAACACGGTGAAGCCGTGCTTCTGCCAGAGGTTCTCGATCAGTTGCTGCATCTCGATCCGGGTCAGGGCATCCAGCGCCCCCAGCGGTTCGTCCAGCAGCAACAGGCGCGGTTGGTGGATCAGGGCGCGGGCCAGGGCCACGCGCTGCTTCTGGCCACCGGACAACGCCGCCGGCCACTCATTGGCGCGCTCGGCCAGGCCGACCGCTTCCAGCGCTTCCAGTGCCTGCGGGCGCCAGTTGCCCTTGAGGCCAAGGCCCACGTTGTCGATGATCTTTTTCCACGGCAGCAGGCGCGCTTCCTGGAACATCAACCGCGTGTCTTCAATCGCTTCGCTCAGCGGCGCGGAGCCGGCGAGCAGTTCGCCGCCGCTGGCTTTGTCCAGCCCGGCCAGCAGGCGCAGCAAGGTACTTTTGCCGCAGCCACTGCGGCCCACGACCGCCACGAATTGACCGGCAGGAATATGCAGGTCGATTTCCTTCAGCACTTCCCGCGCGCCGAAAGCCTTGCGCAACTTGCGCACTGCCAGGGGAATGCCCCGCAGCAGGCGTGGAGGTTGTTGAGCGGTCATGCCGCACCTCCTTTATTCACTTGATAAGCCGGGTGCCAGCGCAGCCAGACTCGCTCCAGGCCTCGCGCCGCCAGGTCTGCCAGCTTGCCGAGGACCGCGTAAAGCACGATCGCCAGAACCACCACGTCGGTCTGCAGGAATTCCCGGGCGTTCATCGCCAGGTAGCCGATACCGGAACTGGCGGAGATGGTTTCCGCGACGATCAACGTCAGCCACATAAAGCCCAGTGCGAAGCGCACGCCCACCAGAATCGAAGGCAAGGCGCCCGGCAAAATCACTTGGCGAAACAGGCTGAAACCGGACAGGCCATAACTGCGGGCCATTTCCACCAGCGCCGGGTCGACGTTGCGGATGCCGTGGTAAGTATTGAGATAGATCGGGAACAGTGTGCCGAGGGCGACCAGGAATATCTTCGCCGTCTCGTCGATGCCGAACCACAGGATCACCAGCGGGATCAGCGCCAGGTGCGGCACGTTGCGGATCATCTGCACCGAGCTGTCCAGCAGGCGTTCACCCCAGGTCGACAGGCCGGTAATAAAACCCAGGGTCAGGCCGATGCTGCCGCCGATCACAAAGCCCAGGCCCGCACGCCAGCCGCTGATGGCCAGGTGGGTCCAGATTTCGCCGCTGCGCACCAGGCTGACACCCGCTTCGATCACCGCGCTGGGTGCCGGCAGAATGCGCGTCGACAACCAGCCGGCCGAGACGGACAGCTGCCATACCGCCAGTAACAGGATCGGCAGCGCCCAGGGCGCCAATCGATGACTTAACTTTTCAAGGTTCATGGCGGCGCCTCAGCTCTGGGACGCAGCTTTGGGAAGAATGTCGTTGGCGACCATTTCGCCGAACGGGCTGACGTAGCCGGCGCCTTTCGGCAGCTCGGGACGCTTGATGTCCAGATGCGGGAACAGCAACTCCGCTACGCGATACGACTCTTCCAGGTGTGGATAGCCGGAGAAGATAAAGGTATCGATACCGAGGTCCGCGTATTCCTTCACCCGCGCGGCCACGGTCGGGCCATCGCCCACGAGTGCCGTGCCGGCGCCACCGCGTACCAGGCCTACGCCCGCCCACAGGTTGGGGCTGACTTCCAGGTTGTCGCGGCTGCCGCCGTGCAAGGCGGCCATGCGTTGCTGGCCTACGGAATCAAAGCGCGACAACGACGCCTGGGCGCGGGCGATGGTTTCATCGTCCACGTGGGAGATCAGTTTGTCGGCGGCCTGCCAGGCTTCGGCGTTGGTTTCACGCACGATCACATGCAGGCGAATGCCGAAGCGCAGGGTACGTCCGAGCTTGGCAGCCTTGGCGCGAACCTGTGCAATCTTTTCCGCCACCGCAGCCGGAGGCTCGCCCCAGGTCAGGACCATTTCCACTTGTTCGGCTGCCAGGTCCTGGGCCGCTTCGGAGGAGCCACCGAAATACAGCGGCGGGCGCGGTTGCTGGATCGGCGGATAGAGCAACTTGGCGCCTTTGACGCTGATGTGCTGGCCGTCGTAATCGACGGTCTCGCCTTCCAGTACGCGGCGCCAGATGCGGGTGAACTCCACCGACGCCTGGTAACGCTCTTCATGGCTCAGGAACAAACCGTCGCCGGCCAATTCATCCGGGTCTCCACCGGTCACCAGGTTGAACAACGCGCGGCCGCCGGACAGACGATCCAGGGTCGCGGCCTGACGCGCAGCCACCGTCGGGGAAATGATCCCGGGGCGCAGCGCGACAAGGAATTTCAAGCGTTGGGTCACCGGGATCAGCGACGCCGCCACCAGCCACGAATCCTCGCAGGAGCGGCCGGTGGGGATCAGTACCCCGCCGAAGCCAAGGCGGTCGGCCGCCTGGGCCACTTGCTGCAAGTAGCCGTGATCAACGGCGCGAGCGCCTTCGGCGGTGCCAAGGTAATGGCCGTCGCCGTGGGTAGGCAGAAACCAGAAAATATTGAGGCTCATGGAGTTGTCTCCTGAAGAAGTCGGATTACGGCGCTTTGGCAACGGCGGCAGGTGGTGTCCAGATCACGTCCTTGATGCTCAAGGGTTTGGGGATCAATTTGAGTTGGTAGAAGCTGTCGGCGATTTTCTGCTGCGCCGCGATCACTTCAGGCGTCAGGAACTGCGCACCGTAGCCCTGGCGTTTTACCGAGGTCAGGGTGATGTCAGCCGGCAGGCCCAGCAGCGGAGCAACTTGTTCGGTGACTTGTTCCGGGTTGGCCTTGGACCATTCGCCCACGGCGCGGACCTCCTCCACCAGCGTCTTGATCACTTCAGGGTGTTTTTCGGCGTACGGCTTGGTGGCCAGGTAGAACTGATGGTTGTCGGCAATGCCGGTGCCGTCACGCAGGGTGCGGGCTTGCAGTTGCTTCTCGGCGGCTGCCTGGTACGGGTCCCAGATCACCCAGGCATCGACGCTGCCACGCTCGAACGCGGCGCGGGCATCGGCGGGCGGCAGGAACACGGTCTGCACGTCGGTGTATTTCAGGCCGGCATCTTCCAGGGCACGTACCAGCAGGTAATGCACGTTGGAGCCTTTATTGAGGACGACTTTCTTGCCCTTGAGGTCTTGCACCGATTTGATCGGCGAGTCTTTCGGTACCAGGATCGCTTCGCTGGTAGGCGCCGGCGGTTCATAGGCGACGTAGAGCAGATCGGCACCGGCAGCCTGGGCGAACACTGGCGGGGTTTCACCCGTCACGCCGAAGTCGATGGAGCCTACGTTCAATCCTTCCAGCAGCTGCGGGCCGCCGGGAAACTCGGTCCACTGCACTTGCACGCCCTGCTCGGCCAGGCGCTTTTCCAGCGAGCCCTTGGCCTTGAGCAGCACCAGGGTGCCGTATTTCTGATAGCCGATCCGCAAGGTTTCGGCGGCCTGGGCTTGAACAATGGCGCCGAAGGACACAGCCGCAGCAAACAGTGCGACCAGACCACGACGCAAGATGACAGTGCGCATGGCGCTCTCTCCAAATATACGATTAGGGGGTTGGCTGCACCTGCTTGGCCGTTGGCGGCTGAGTAAGGTGAGTAGTACTTGTCGAATTCAGGTAAAGCTGGGTAAGGCTTAAATGCTCCAGCGAGCACTCAACAAACGTTCATTCAACACATTGGGGTCAAGGGGTTTCGGGCGGCGGGCCATGGCGCTGTAGAACGTCTCCAGGGCCTCGCTCAAGCGTTGTTCCAGCACCGGCACCAGTTGCGCCTGGGCGCTGCCTTCGCCGTAGGCGATCTGGCTGTCTTCGGCGAAAATCCCGTGGAGCAATTCCTGGGCTTTCAATGCCGACAGCACCGGCTTCAGCGCGTAGTCCACCGCGAGCATGTGGGCGATGCTGCCGCCGGTGGCCATCGGCAACACTATTTTGTGGGCCAGGGCGCGTTCAGGCAGCAGGTCGAGGATGGTTTTCAGCGCGCCGGAAAACGAAGCCTTGTACACCGGCGTGGCGATCACCAGGCCATCGGCGTTCGCCACTTGCTGCAACAAGTCGATAATTTTCGGGCTATCGAACCGCGCGTGCAGCAAGTCTTCGGCCGGGAAGTCCCGTATCTGATAACTCACCACTTCCACGCCTTGTTGCTGCAACCAGTTGCGGGTGTGATCCAGCAAGACCCCGGACCGGGAACGTTGGCTGGGGCTACCACCAAGTGTTACGACCAGCATGTAGGAAATTCCTTTGGAAAGTGTCGGCGGTTCGCTATGTGGCGATGGCGCCAAGATGGGACAGACCATATCAGCCAATTTATATATCTATAAATCTTATTTTTTCATTTGTTTATTCTTTAAATGCATATGCTGCCGACTAAATCGCAGGCATAAAAAAAGGCCGTCGAAACGGCCTTAAAACCCCTGCTATGTGAGACTTGAAATGCGCGCAAGTGTGGGAGCGGGCTTGCTCGCGAAAGCGGTGTGTCATTCAAAGATGCATCAACTGACAGTGCGCATTCGCGAGCAAGCCCGCTCCCACATGTGGTTGTGTGTCAGCGATTCGGTTGAGGGGTGAGCCGCAGGTACGGCTTCACCGCCCGGTAACCCTTCGGAAAGCGTTTCTTGATCTCTTCCTCGTCCTTGAGCGACGGCACGATCACCACCTCGTCACCGTCCTGCCAGTTGGCCGGGGTCGCGACTTTGTGGTTGTCGGTCAGTTGCAGCGAGTCGATCACCCGCAGGATTTCGTGGAAGTTGCGCCCGGTGCTGGCCGGGTAGGTGATGGTCAGGCGAATCTTTTTGTTCGGATCAATCACGAACAGCGAACGCACGGTAAGGGTGTCACTGGCATTCGGGTGGATCAGGTCGTACAGGTCGGAGACCTTGCGGTCAGCGTCGGCCAGGATCGGGAAGTTGACGACGGTGTTCTGGGTTTCGTTGATGTCTTCGATCCACTTGTGGTGGGAGTCCACCGGGTCCACCGACAGCGCAATGGCCTTCACGCCCCGCTTGGCGAATTCATCCTTGAGCTTGGCGGTGAAACCCAGCTCGGTGGTGCACACCGGGGTGAAGTCCGCCGGGTGGGAAAACAGCACGCCCCAGCTATCGCCCAGCCACTCGTGGAAGCGAATCTTGCCGGCGCTGGAATCCTGTTCAAAGTCGGGGGCGATGTCGCCCAGTCTGAGGCTCATGGTGTGGCTCCTGATGAGTGCTTATGGAGCCCACTGTGCCTGTGTCGCGGATTATTTAAAAAGAATAAATATCGATTTATCTAGACGATAAAGGAATATTAAAAATCTGTTCATTGGACTTGGCAACGGGCGTGGATCAACATCTGCTTCAAGGTTCGAGAAGGCCTTGAGACGCTGTACAAAGAGGGGTTCAGGACGGGCTTGCGGGGGTTGAGCCCGGCTTGAAAAGTAAAGCACCCTGCCCGGCATTGCGCCGGGCAAGGTTTTACGCTCTTACTTGAACGCGTAGGTGTAGCTGAGGATTACGCGGTTTTCGTCCTGGGAACGGGTGTTCGCCAGGTCGGTACGCCACATCGCGTTTTTCCAGGCAACGCCCAGGTTTTTCAGCGGACCTTCTGGAACAACGTAAGCCAGGGTCAGGTCGCGTTCCCACTCGTTACGCTCGCCGACGGTGGTGTCGATGTTGCTACCTTTGAGGTAAACCACACCGGCAGTCAGGCCAGGTACGCCGATCTTGGCGAAGTCATAGGCGTAGCGAGCTTGCCAGGTACGTTCGCCAGCACGGGCAAACTTCTGGATTTGCATGTCGGTGATGGTGCTGTTCGACGAGCCGTCACCTTGGTTCAGCCAAGGGAAGTCGCTGTCGCCCTTGGTGTACTGGTAGCCAGCACCGAAGGTGTGACCGGCAACCGAGTACAGCGCCAGGTAGCTGTACAGGTCGTTGTCGACCTTACCTTTGACCTTGGTGGCGTTGGTCGGATGATCCGAGTAGTAGCCGGAGGTGTAGTAACCGGCAGTATCACCGTTGGCACCGTTGTCACGGCTGCGGTAGTAGCGCAGGTCACTTTTCAGGACGCCAGGACCGATCGCCCAGTTGTGGACCAGGCCCAGGAAGTTCTGAGAGTAGAAATCCTTCAGCTCGCCGAAGTAGTACGAAGCGGTCAGGTCTTTGTTGATTTTGTAGTCAGCACCGGCGTAGTAGAACTTGTTGACGAAGTTACCAGCGTCGTAGTTCGAGCTGCCGTTGGCACCGGCCAGGGACAGACCTTCATTGTTGCTGGAGTTACGGCCTTTGGAGTGCTCGATCTGACCAGCAGTCAGGGTCAGGTCCTTGAACTCGTTCGAAGAGATCTCGCCGCCCTGGAAGGTTTGTGGCAACAGACGACCGTCGTTGGTCTTGATCACCGGGTTGTTCGGCTGCAAGGTACCGATCTTCAGCACGGTTTGGGAGATCTTGACCTTACCGGTCACGCCCAGGCTGGCGAAATCGTGAACGGCCTTGTTGCCATCACTTGGGAACACGGTGCCGCCGGAAGCAGTGCCAGTGTAGTTGCCGTGATCAGCGCGGCTGGAATCCAGACGCACGCCGTACAGGCCGATGGCGTCAAGACCGAAGCCCACAGTACCTTGGGTAAAACCCGAGATGAAACGCAGGTCGAAACCCTGACCCCATTCAGCGTTTTTGCTGCGGGTGTTCGAGGTAGCCGATGGCTTCAGATCGCGGTTGTCGGTGTTGATGTAAAAGTTACGTACGCCCAGCGTGATCTTGCTGTCATCGATAAAACCAGCGGCGCCTGCTTGTTGGGCGATTGCCCCCAAAGCTACGGCCAACGCCAATGTTGACTTCTTCATGTACCGCTCCTCTCATTTCTAATTTTTGTATTTCTTAGGTCTCGGGTCTGACGCCCTCGATCCACAGATGCGCGATTAGCACCGGATAGTGACTGACAAGTCAATCGTAACCTTGTGTGTCTACTACTTTCGTCTAACCGCAGTTAATTTGGTCCTTGCAGGGTAATGAGTTTTTCATACACCCAAAAAGAATTGTTTCGTCCTTTTTCATACCATTCAGGAATAACGCTTTCCATGGGACGGTCAAGCCGACAGGCGATGCCGCTCCATAAGCGTTTTCCGAAAGAGTATGTCTTTGCGCTTTTTTAGATCGTTTTGTGTTGACCAAACGGGGTCATACGTCACTCACGATCAAAAACGCGACGCCATCATGGCCAAACGCACATCATTCCGTCAATTTGTTACAGTTTTTGTATCGATGAAACTTTTCTGCCGTCCCAGCAATCCACCTCACCGTACCCGGTGATAATGTCACTTTGATGTCAGTTATATGTATAAATTGGCAAACCCTGTGTTCAGGGCCGATGCATCCGCCGAGGAGCATGACTCGCCAAAGTGACAGGCGAGAGGATTGCCCCCTCGCCCCTTAGCCTTACAACGCCTTTTCGAAAATCTTCGAATTACGCTGATAGTTGTATAACGACGCCCGCGCCGACGGCAGGCGATCCACCGTGCTCGGCACAAAACCACGTTCGCGGAACCAGTGGGCGGTACGGGTCGTCAGCACGAAGAGCGTCTTCAAACCCTGGGCCCGGGCACGGGTCTCGATGCGCTCCAGCAGCTCGTCACCGCGACCGCCATGACGGTACTCCGGGTTCACGGCCAGGCACGCCAGCTCCCCTGCGTCGGAGTCGGCGATCTGATACAGCGCCGCACAGGCGATGATCATGCCTTCACGTTCCACCACGCTGAACTGCTCGATTTCCCGCTCCAGCACTTCCCGGGAACGACGCACCAGAATCCCCTGCTCTTCCAGCGGGCTGATCAGATCCAGCAACCCGCCGACGTCTTCAATCGCCGCTTCGCGCACCAGTTCGAACTGTTCCTGGGCCACCAGCGTACCGCCGCCATCCCGGGTGAACAGCTCGGTCAGCAAGGCGCCGTCTTCGGCATAACTGACAATGTGGCTGCGGCCTACGCCGCCACGGCAAGCTTCAGCCGCCGCGTCCAGCAGCTCAGCCTGGTAGTTGCTGCCCAAGCGTTGCAGGTGCGCAGGCACCTGTTGCGGACGCAGTTCACGCACCAGGCGTCCGTGTTCATCGATCAAACCAAGATCGGCGCCAAACAGCAGCAACTTGTCCGCGCCAAGGTCGATGGCCGCGCGGGTGGCGACGTCTTCACAGGCGAGGTTGAAGATTTCGCCGGTAGGCGAGTAGCCCAGCGGCGAAAGCAGCACGATGGAGCGCTCGTCCAGCAGGCGGTTGATGCCCTTGCGGTCGACCCGGCGCACTTCGCCGGTGTGGTGATAGTCGACGCCTTCAAGTACACCGATCGGGCGCGCCGTCACCAGGTTGCCGCTGGCCACCCGCAGGCGCGAGCCCTGCATCGGCGAAGAGGCCATGTCCATTGACAAGCGCGCTTCGATAGCAATGCGCAGATGGCCGACCGCATCGATCACGCACTCCAGGGTTGCGGCATCGGTGATGCGCAAGCCTTCATGGTAAGCCGGGGTCAGGCCGCGGGCGGCGAGGCGGGTTTCAATTTGCGGGCGCGAACCGTGGACCAGCACCAGGCGCACGCCCAGGCTGTGGAGCAGCACCAGGTCGTGGACGATATTGCCGAAGTTCGGGTGCTCTACACCATCGCCCGGCAGCATGACGACAAAAGTGCAATCCCGGTGGGCATTGATGTAAGGCGAAGCGTGACGAAGCCAATTGACGTATTCGGGCATAAAAACCTGGGCCTGTAATAAAAAGCAGCCAAAAAAGGATGAATCGCAAAAACGCACAGCGGGCTGTTGGTTATCGTCGGAACAGGCTTGGCGACACGCTCGCTCTCCTTCTATGTACGGATGGGCAGGGGTTAATTTATGCAGGTGTCAGGCAGTAATGTTGAATCAGTTCACGCAATAGACGCACTGTAGGCGTCAAGCGTGACATTTCAAGGTACTCGCCTGGCTGGTGGGCGCAGGCGATATCGCCAGGGCCAAGCACCAGGGTCTCGCAACCAAGGCGCTGAAGATAAGGCGCTTCGGTGCCGAACGCCACTGCTTCGGCGCGATGACCGGTAAGTCGTTCAGCTACTCGCACCAACTCTGCATCCTCGGCCTGCTCGAACGGCGGCACTTCGGGGAACAGCGGCGCATAGTCGATCTTCACCTGATGGCGCTCGGCCAAGGGTTCGAGCTTCTGCCGGATGGCAGCGCGCAGCACCTGGGGATCCATGCCCGGCAGGGGCCGCAGGTCGAATTCCAGGGAGCATTGGCCGCAGATGCGGTTGGGGTTGTCGCCACCGTGGATGCAGCCGAAGTTCATGGTCGGCTGTGGCACGCTGAACTGCGGATTGCGGTATTCGCGCTGCCAGGCCAGGCGCAGGCCACGCAGTTCGCCAATGGCGTCGTGCATGGCTTCGAGGGCGCTGTGGCCCAGGCTTGGGTCCGACGAATGGCCGCTGCGCCCGAGGATATCGATGCGCTCCATCATTACGCCCTTGTGCAAGCGGATGGGCTTGAGGCCGGTGGGTTCACCGATCACCGCCGCACGGCCCAAGGGACGACCCGCCTCGGCCAGTGCACGAGCACCGGCCATGGAGCTTTCTTCATCGCAGGTAGCAAGAATCAGCAGCGGCTGTTTGAAAGGCTGGCCGAGCAACGGCTGGACGGCTTCGATCACCAGGGCGAAAAAGCCCTTCATGTCACAGCTGCCCAGTCCTACCCAGCGGCCGTCGACTTCCGTCAGCTTGAGCGGATCGGTCTGCCATAGGGCGCCGTCGTACGGCACGGTGTCACTGTGGCCCGCCAGCACCAGGCCGCCAGGGCCGGTGCCGAAACTGGCCAACAGGTTGAATTTGCCTGGGCTGACCTGCTGGATGTCGCAGGCAAAGCCCAGGTCTGCCAGCCAGGTGGCGAGCAAATCGATGACCGGGCGGTTGGATTGGTCGAGAGAGGCCTGGGTACAACTGACCGAAGGCGCGGCAATCAGCGCGGCGAATTGTTCTTTCATGGACGGTAAAGGCATGCGCTGTCTCTCAACTTCCCGGACGAACCCCATCATAGAGCTATCTGAGTGACACAATAAACCGTTGCGGCACGTTGCCGGGCTCAGTCCTGTACACTGCACGACCTTGGCAGCCACTCTTTTCCCCGGCTGCGCTCCCGATCCTGGATTTTCCGGCCATGCAGAAAGAAACCGAAATCAAGCTCCGTGTCAGCCGCGAAACCCTCGCCGCGCTGCGTGAGCACCCGTTACTGAAAAAACGCAACAAAAGTGGCTGGGAACGCCGTGAGTTGATGAACCAGTACTTCGACACCCCGGAACGCGACCTGGCCCAGGCCAAAGTGGCCCTGCGCCTGCGCAAAGACGGCGACGAAGTGATCCAGACCCTCAAGACCCGTGGCCAGAGCGTCGCCGGCTTGTCGGAACGCAATGAGTACAACTGGGACCTGGTCAAAGCCAAGCTCGACGTGAAGAAACTCGACGGAGAATGCTGGCCCGAGCAACTGGCCGAGCTGGACAAAAAGACCCTCAAGCCGATCTTCACCACCGATTTCGTCCGCGAACGCGCTGAAATCGCCTGGGGCCGCGGCAAGGCCAAGGTGGTGATCGAAGCCGCCCTGGACCTGGGCCACGTGGTTGCCGGCAAGCAGAAAGAAGAAATCTGCGAGCTGGAACTGGAACTGCGCGAAGGCGACCCGGCCGCCCTGCTGGAACTGGCCGCTGAACTGGCCGCGACCCTGGCGCTGATGCCGTGCGATATCAGCAAGGCCGAGCGTGGCTATCGCCTGTTCGACGCCAACAGCTACTCCCTGAGCCTGCCGGCACCGGTGCTGCACGCCGAAATGCCGCTGGACGACGCATTTGCTGCCGTCATGTGGCATCTGTTGGGCAGCAGCCAGCGCCTGGCCGAGCAATACCGTTTCAACGGCCACTGGCGTCTGCTGCAGGACTGGGTGGAAAACCTCGGCGAACTGCGGGCCCTGCTCGGCAGCCTCGGCCAGGCCGCACCGCGTCAGTCCACCAGCGAATTGCGCGCCGCACTGGACGCCTTGCTGGAAGACTGGCGTCCGCTGGTCCAGGCCGGTGACGACGATGAAGACATCCGCAAGGCCGCGCCGGAGCAGTTCGCCGAAGAACTGGAAGACGTGCGCTGGGGCTTGTTCTCCCTGACCACTTCCCGCTGGCTGCTGGCCCGCACCTGGGCCGCGGATCGCAACGTGCGTGGTAATCGCCAGGGCGCTGCACAGCTGGCCAACTGGCTGCCGCGCCTGCTGGCCGATGACGCCGTTGCCCTGCAACTGCCGCGCTACCAGCAACAGCCGGAAGACCTGGCCGAGCAACTGCCGCGTATCGAACGCATCCTGGCCTGGCTGCACCATGCACGCCAGGTGCTGGATATCGCCGAGCTGGACCGTTTGTATGGCGAGCTGAACAAGCTGGCGCACCTGGCCAACCAGCCGATCACCGATGAGTCGCTGGATGCGCGGATGCATCAGGCGATTGCGGTGTATCAGAATCGCGCCTGGAAAACTCTGCTGCGCCTGTAAAACCCTTGTGGCGAGGGAGCTTGCTCCCTCGCCACTCAAGTCAGGCCATGGCAACTATCAGCGCAACACCGGCAAACTCGTGGTGGACTTGATCTCCGACAAGGCCACTATCGAGTTGACCTCCTGAATCCCCGGCACCATCGACAGCTTCTCAAAGAAAAACCGCTCATACGCCTCGATGTCCGACGTGACGATCCGCAGTAAAAAGTCCACCGCGCCCATCAGCACATAACATTCCAGCACTTGCGGAAAACCGCGAATCGCCTCGGTGAACTCAGTGAAGTTGGAACGGCCGTGGGCGTTGAGTTTCACCTCGGCAAAAATCTGCGTATTAAGGCCGATTTTCTTGCGATCCAGCAGGGTGACCTGGCCGCGAATCACACCCTCCTCTTTCAGCCGCTGAATCCGGCGCCAGCACGGCGACTGCGACAGGCCGACCTGTTCGGCGATCTGCGCGCTGGAGAGCGAAGCGTCTTCCTGCAACAGCGCGAGAATGCGCCGGTCGTACACGTCCAGTTCAGCGTGCATAGAAATACCCATTAATCATGATTTAAAGAATTACATGATTCTCTTATAAGCCAATAAAGGCTGTTTTAGATAAGAAATCTCCCGCGACGAATGCAAAAATTTCTCCAGTCGAATCCGGAGAATCATCATGCACGTCGTCGAAGCCTCCCACCCCGCCCAACGCGTTGACGCCTGGGCCGTCAGCAATGCCCACTGCCAGGCGCACTATCAAATCCTCGCCGAGGCTGAACCCGACGTGTTGTGCCGGGTGCTCAACTATTTTGCCCTGCAGTTCCTGGTGCCACGTCAGGTGAGCGTGCAGCGTGAAGACGACCTGCTGGCGATCGATATCGTGATGGATGGCCTGAGCTGGCACCGGGCCCAGGTGATCGGCGAAAAACTTCGTAACCTGATCAGTGTGTGCTCGCTGGAGCTGCGCCCGGCAGATGCTGCGCGGCCTCTGGCGGTCCAGGCGGCCGCTCAGTAAAAGCTTGCAATAAACCCCGGAGGCCGAGGCGCAAAGGGTGACTAGCCTGAGGACTACGCCTAATCGTTGCCCAGGAACGTCCCATGTCCGTTGCGCCAAATCCGCAGGATCGCTGGCTGGAAACCCATCAGTTGTTGCCTGCCCTGATCGACCAGGGCCTGGTGCCCGCCGACCTGGCCCTACCGGCGAACAGTGGGCTGCATCCCCTGGAATGCATTGCCAGCCAGGGGCCGTCTCTGGAAATGCTGACCGAATGGCTCGCCCGCCACTGCGGCCAGCCCTACCTGCGTATCGATCCGTTGAAAATCGACGTCGCGGCGGTGGTGCCGCTGATGTCCTATGCCTTTGCCCAGCGCCACAAGATCCTGGCCGTTGCGGTCGACGCCCACAGCGTTACCGTCGCCAGTGCCCAGCCTTACGTGTGCAGTTGGGAAGCCGGCCTGGCTCAGGTGTTGAAGCGCTCCATCAAGCGGGTGCTGGCCAATCCCCAGGAGATCCAGCGCTGCACCGTGGAGTTTTACCGACTGGCGAAATCGGTCAGCGGCGCCATTGATCAAAAAACCTCCGGCGCGCCGAATATCGAACAACTGCTCAATCTCGGCGCCAGCGACCAGGAGCCCGACGCCAACGACGCGCACATCGTCAACATCGTCGACTGGCTGTTGCAGTACGCCTTTGGCCAGCGGGCCAGTGATATCCATATCGAACCCGGACGCGATCAGGGGCGCGTGCGTTTTCGCATCGACGGGCTGCTGCATGATGTCTATCAATTCCCATCCCAGGTGACGATGGCGGTGGTCAGCCGCCTGAAAAGCCTGGGCCGGATGAACGTGGCGGAAAAACGCAAACCCCAGGACGGCCGGGTGAAGACCAAAAGCCCCACGGGCGGGGAAGTGGAGCTGCGCCTGTCGACCTTGCCCATAGCCTTCGGCGAAAAGCTGGTGATGCGAATTTTTGACCCGCAGGTGCTGCACAAGGATTTCCAGCAACTGGGACTTTCCAGCGACGACCTGCAACGCTGGCAATCCATGACCGGCCAGGCCAACGGCATCATCCTGGTCACCGGCCCTACCGGTTCCGGCAAGACCAGCACGCTGTACACCACGCTCAAGCAATTGGCCACTCGCGAGGTCAACCTGTGCACCGTCGAAGACCCGATCGAGATGGTGGAGCCGGCCTTCAACCAGATGCAGGTGCAGCACAACATCGACCTGACCTTCGCCAGCGGCATCCGCGCCCTGATGCGCCAGGACCCGGACATCATCATGATCGGCGAGATTCGCGACCTGGAAACCGCAGAAATGGCGATCCAAGCCGCCCTGACCGGGCATCTGGTGCTGTCGACGTTGCACACCAACGATGCGCCCGGCGCCATCAGCCGCTTGCTGGAACTGGGCATTCCCCATTACCTGATCAATGCCACGCTGCTGGGGGTGATGGCCCAGCGCCTGGTCAGGCTGTTGTGCCCGCACTGCAAGCGGCAAGCCGGGCAGGTCCATCAGGCAGTGGGTTGCGGCGAGTGCCGGGAAAGTGGCTATCGGGGTCGAGCCGGGGTCTACGAGATCATGCTGATGAACGATCGCCTCAAGGCCCTGGTCAGCCCGGGCACCGACCTCCAGGCCCTGCGTCTGGCGGCCCTTGACCAGGGAATGTGCAGCTTGCGGTCCGCCGGTATGCGCAAGGTAATGGCAGGACTGACAACACTTGAAGAGGTACTGCGAGTGACGCCTGGGGATTCAGAAACAAATCCTTTGATCGATGGCGCGGTAATCCGTCCTTATCCGTGACAACACCGTTACAATCGGAAAAACCTCGCTTCACCGTCACCAGACAAGGAATCGTTATGCAGATCGGAACCGTACTGCTTCTTTTTGTAGGCTTGGCCGTCGCCATCCTCTTCATGGGTTTCAAGGTGGTCCCGCAGGGTTACCAGTGGACAGTCGAGCGCTTCGGCCGCTACACCAACACCCTCAAGCCCGGCCTGAACATCATCATTCCGGTCATGGACCGCATCGGTCGCAAGATCAACGTGATGGAAAGCGTGCTGGATATCCCACCCCAGGAAGTCATCACCGCTGACAACGCCACGGTGCAGATCGACGCCGTGTGCTTCTTCCAGGTGGTCAATACCGCCCAGGCGGCCTACGAGGTGAACAACCTCGAACACGCCATCCGCAACCTGTTGCAAACCAACATCCGTACCGTGCTCGGCTCCATGGAGCTGGATGCGATGCTCAGCCAGCGTGACGGCATCAACGAAAAACTGCTGCGCACCGTCGACGAAGCCACCGCACCGTGGGGCATCAAGATCACCCGGATCGAGATCAAGGACATCAGCCCGCCTGCCGACCTGATGGCCGCCATGTCCGGCCAGATGAAGGCCGAGCGGATCAAGCGTGCGCAGATCCTTGAGGCCGAAGGCCTGCGAGCCTCCGCGATCCTGACCGCCGAAGGCAAGAAGCAGGCGCAGATCCTGGAGGCCGAAGGTGGTCGTCAGGCCGCCTTCCTGGAATCCGAAGCCCGCGAACGTCAGGCCGAGGCCGAAGCCCGCGCCACTCAAGTGGTATCGGAAGCCATCGCCACCGGTAACGTGCAGGCCATCAACTACTTCGTCGCCCAGAAATACATCGACGCACTGGGCAAGCTGGCCTCGGCCAACAACAGCAAGGTGATCCTGATGCCGCTGGAAGCCAGCCAGGTGATTGGCGCAGTCGGCGGCATCGGCGAAATCGTCAAGGCAACCTTCGACAACAAGAAAGCCTGAGGCACGCACCATGTGGGAATTCCTGCAGCACCTGTCGTTTTGGGACTGGCTGGCACTGGGCACGGTGCTGTTGATCCTTGAAGTGTTCGGTGCCGGTGGTTATCTGCTGTGGATGGGCATCGCCGCGGCAGCCGTGGGCGTGATCAAGTTCCTGGTGCCGAGCCTGGGGCTGGAGTGGCAACTGCTGCTGTTCGCCGTGTTGTCGATCCTCACGGCGGTGTACTGGTGGCGACGCCAGCGCAGCAGCGCCAAGGTCAGCGACCAGCCGGGGCTGAACATGCGCGGCTCCGAGTTGATCGGTCGCACCTTTGTGGTGCATCAGGCCATCGTCGAGGGCCGTGGCAAGATCAAGGTGGGTGACGGTGTGTGGATGGCATCCGGGCCGGACGCGCCGGCTGGGGCACACGTACGTGTCATTGGTCAGGAAGGCGTGATTTTGCAGGTTGAAACTGTTTAGTCATCCATGGAACTCGGCTGGGCTATCTACAATCAAACTGTTCAGATAACCCAGTCGGAGTCACCCATCATGCGTCTAAAATATGCTGTCGCAACCCTCGCTGTGCTTTCCCTTCCTGTCGGTTCAGCCATGGCCGACAGCTTCTGGCGTAATGTCATCTCATCGGGTGCCACGACCGGCTCGACGTACCTGACCTTCAAGGACCACAAAATGGTGGTCGCCGCCCAGGACGACGCCGGTAGCTTCGTCGCCAGTGACGGCAACATCCGTGGCCCATACCTGGAAGCTGCGATGCAGAAAGTCCGCGCCGATAACCCTGGCCTCAAGGCCACGGATATGGACCTGGCGAACGCAATCCTGGCGAAAAACGCCATTGCTTCCGAGTAACACCGCCGCATAAAAAATGCCGTTCCTCGAGAGCGGCATTTTTTTGCCCTGATTTCCTACGCCAGACGCTGGCGATTCCGCATCTGAACAGGAAAAGTCCTGTCGAGTTGCAGGCGCACCCGGCAACAAGCTATCGATTCCCTTCAGACTGAGTGAATCGATGACCATGCAAAAACTCTCCTACGCCCTGCTGCTCGCCGCGGTTGCCACGCCTTATGCCCAGGCAGAAAGCTGGTACGGGTCGGCAAAGCTCAACAGCGCCCGGCAGAATCTCTCAAGCTCACTGCTGACCAGCCCACGCGTAACCCACCGGGTAGAAGCCCCCGACAGCAGCAAGACGTTCACCGGCTCATTCGCCGTAGGCTATGCCTTTGCCGATGGCTGGCGCCTGGAGGGGGAATACACGATGCCCAGCCACTCGACCTTCAAATCCCATTGGGCACCGTTCAATGCCAACGTCAACAGCCTGCGCACCGACAGCCAGCGCCTGATGCTCAACGGTTATAAAAACATCCCGATCAATGAATGGCTGTCGTTCTACGGTATGGCGGGAGTCGGCGTGGCCCAGGTTGACGCCGAGGGTTACCAGACCAACGACACCCGCCGTTTCGCCAGCAATCGCCAATACAACTTCGCCTACAGCGTTGGCCTGGGGCTGGATGCCAAGGTCAGCGAAACCCTGACCCTGGGTACCGGCTGGCGTTACGTGGACATGGGCGGGATCGAGACCGGCTACAACACGTTCGCCAATCGGATCAACGCCCGGGACGAACAGCTCAAAGGCAAGCTCAAAGAGCAGAACGTGTTTCTTGAGGCACGCATGGCCTTCTGACACCGATGCTGAAATGCCGCTCCCGAGGCGGCATTTTTTGTTTCAGGCGGGACGATTCATTCACAGACGACAGGCTATATTCAGTCGAGCCGTGCAACCATGCCCGGCATTGATATGCTTTTTCTCATCGCCTTCTGAAACGGATGCCTTCAACGTCATGAGCCAACTGCCCTTTCTGCCGTTCTCCAAGCCCACCATTGATGAAGCCACCATCTCGGCGGTTGGCGACGTACTGCGCTCCGGCTGGATCACCAGCGGGCCGAAAGTGCAGGCGTTCGAGGCGCAGTTGTCGGAATATTTTGGGGGGCGCCCGGTGCGTACCTTCAACTCGGGCACCTGCACCATGGAGATTGCCTTGCGCATCGCCGGTATCGGGCCTGGTGACGAAGTCATCACCACCCCGATTTCGTGGGTAGCCACGGCCAACGTGATTCTGGAAGTCGGTGCCACACCGGTGTTCGCCGACATCGACCCGGTGACCCGCAATATCGACCTGGCCAAGGTGGAAGCCGCGATCACACCGCGCACCAAGGCAATCATCCCGGTATACCTGGCGGGCCTGCCGTTGGACATGCCATTGCTCTACGCGCTGGCCAACAAGTACAACCTGCGCATCGTCGAAGATGCAGCCCAGGCCCTGGGTTCCAGCTGGGATGGCCAACGCATTGGCGCTACCGGCGATTTCGTATCGTTCAGCTTCCAGGCGAACAAGAACATCACCTCGTCCGAAGGCGGCTGCCTGGTATTGAACAACGCTGAAGAAGCGCGCCTGGCGGAAAAATATCGCCTGCAGGGCGTGACCCGCACCGGCTTCGATGGCCTCGACGTGGATGTGTTGGGCGGCAAGTTCAACATGACCGACATCGCAGCAGCCATCGGCCTGGGCCAGTTTGCCCATATCGAGAAGATCACTGCCCACCGCCAGGAACTGGCGCGTCACTATTTCGAATGCTTCGGCAGTGATTTTGAAGCGCAGTACGGTGCGCAATTGCCACCGGCAGACTTCGAAAACAGCAACTGGCACCTGTTCCAGCTGGTACTGCCGGAGCGTCAGGACGGCCTGCCCGCACGCGCCACGTTCATGGAGCAGATGCAGGCCCATGGCGTCGGCATTGGCTATCACTACCCGCCGATCCACCTGCTGAGCTTGTACAAGGCGCAGGGATTCAAGGAAGGCATGTTCCCGGTAGCGGAAAAAGTGGGGCGTTTGATTGTGTCGTTGCCGATGTTCACGGCGATGACGAAGGCGGATGTAGAGCGTTCGGTAGCGGCGGTAAAAGCAGTATTGAAACGCGGATAAAACCTTTGCGGGAGCCGGTTGCCGGCTCCCGCAGCGGGATCACTCGCCGATGGCAGCCTTGTAACCGGCAGCGTCCAGCAGCTTGTCCAGCTCAGCCGGGTTGCTTGGCTTGAGCTTGAAGATCCAGGCGCCGTAAGGGTCGGAGTTCAACAGTTCTGGCTCGCCGCTCAAGGCGTCGTTCACCGCGATCACTTCGCCAGCAATTGGCGAGTAGATATCCGAAGCGGCCTTAACGGATTCAACTACACCCGCCTGCTGAGTCGCTTCAAATACGTTACCGACTTCAGTCAACTCGACAAACACCACATCCCCCAATGCTTCCTGGGCATGGTCCGAGATCCCGACGGTCACGGTGCCGTCAGCTTCCAGACGGGCCCATTCGTGACTTTCGGCAAAACGCAGGTCGGCAGGGATATCGCTCATAGTCTGTGTCCTCAAGGAAAAATGTCAGCGGCCATTGGCCCGCCGGAAAAGTTAGATCAATGTTTTGCCATGGCGCACGAACGTCGGTTTGACCACCCGAACCGGGTACCACTTGCCGCGGATTTCCACCTCGGCCCGGTCAGCAGTCGCCGACGGCACACGCGCCAGGGCAATGGATTTGCTTAGCGTAGGAGAGAAACTACCACTGGTGATCTCTCCTTCGCCAACATTGGCGATACGAACCACCTGGTGAGCGCGTAAAACCCCGCGCTCTTCCAGCACCAGGCCGACCAGCTTGGACTTCACACCCGCAGCCTTTTCGGCTTCCAGGGCGGCGCGGCCGATGAAATCCCGCTCGGCCGGCTCCCAGGCGATGCTCCAGGCCATGTTGGCTGCCAGGGGCGAGACGTCCTGGTGAATATCCTGACCGTAAAGGTTCATGCCGGCCTCGAGGCGCAGCGTGTCGCGGGCGCCGAGGCCGATGGGCGAAATGCCTGCGCCTACCAGGTCGTTGAAGAACGCCGGGGCCTGATCGGCCGGCAGGACAATTTCAAGACCGTCTTCGCCGGTGTAACCGGTGCGCGCGATAAACCAGTCGCCGTCAGCCAGGCCTTCAAAGGGCTTAAGCTGATGGATCAGGGTGGCGCGGGACTGGGTCACCAGTTCAGCGATCTTTTGCCGGGCATGGGGGCCTTGAATGGCGAGCATGGCCAATTCGGGCCGCTCGCGGAGCTGGGCCTGATAGCTGCCGAGCCGAGCCTGCATCCAGGCCATGTCCTGGTCACGGGTGGCAGCGTTGACCACCAGCCGGTAACCGCCCTCGGTACGGTAGACGATCATGTCGTCCACCACGCCGCCCTGCTCGTTGAGCATGGCGCTGTATAACGCGCGGCCGCAGCCGTGCAATCGGTCAACATCATTGGCCAGCAAATGCTGGAGCCATTCCTTGGCCTGGGGGCCTGTGATATCGATCACGGTCATATGGGATACATCGAACACCCCGCAGTCGCGTCGCACCTGATGGTGCTCCTCAACCTGCGAGCCGTAGTGCAAAGGCATATCCCAACCGCCAAAATCGACCATTTTCGCGCCAAGGGCGAGATGCAGGTCATACAGAGGCGTGCGCTGTCCCATGGGTTTCTCCTTCCGGGCGTGGCGAAGGTGCGGACGGTCGCCGTTCGGGCCGCACGCCTTGAAATACAAGGCCTGTAGCCGCGTTCAGCAACCCGATCTGAAAGATCGACCGCACCGAATGCCGCGCATTGTAGCCTCAAGCCGTAGGACTGGCACCTAACCGATTCGTCGCGCCGAACGTCGGATCAACCCGATGACCGGTAACAGCCCCACCAATACCAGGGTCAGGGCCGGCAGCGAAGCCCGCGCCCACTCCCCTTCGCTGGTCATCTCGAAAATCCGCACCGCCAGCGTGTCCCAGCCGAACGGGCGCATCAGCAGGGTCGCCGGCATTTCCTTGAGCACATCGACAAACACCAGCAGCGCCGCGCTCAGGGTGCCCGGCAGCAAAAGTGGCAGATACACTTTGCAAAACAGTCGCGGCCCGCTGACCCCAAGACTGCGGGCGGCTTCCGGCAAGGACGGACGGATTCGCGCCAGGCTGTTTTCCAGCGGCCCGTAGGCCACCGCAATGAAGCGCACCAGATACGCCAGCAGCAAGGCCGACAAACTGCCCAGTAACAGCGGTTTGCCGGCGCCCCCCAGCCAGCCGGAGACCGGGATCACCAGTTCACGATCCAGGTAGCTGAACGCCAGCATGATCGACACCGCCAGTACCGAGCCGGGCAGCGCGTAGCCTACGTTGGCCAGGCTGATGCCGGAGCGGATGGCCCGGGTGGGCGCCAGGCGATGGGCGAACGCCAGCACCAGGGCCACGCTGACGGTGATCAGGGCAGCCATACCGCCCAGGTACAGGGTATGGACGATCAAACCGGCGTAGCGCTCGTCCAGGTCTAAACGGCCACGCTGCCAGAACCAGGCCACCAGTTGCAGCATCGGGATCACGAACGCGCAGGCGAACACCAATCCGCACCAACCACTGGCGGCCGCCGCCTTGAACCCGCGCAGATGGTAAAGCGCCTTGCCGCGAGGTCGCTCGTTGCTCGGCCGGCTGGCGCCCCGGGCACGGCGTTCGCCGTACAGCACCAGCATCACCACCAACAGCAACAGGCTGGCCAGTTGCGCGGCACTGGAGAGGCTGAAAAAGCCGTACCAGGTCTTGTAGATGGCGGTGGTAAAGGTGTCGAAGTTGAACACCGAGACGGCACCGAAATCCGCCAGGGTTTCCATCAGCGCGAGGGCCACGCCCGCACCGATGGCGGGACGCGCCATGGGCAGGGCCACCCGCCAGAACGCTTGCCACGGCGACTGCCCCAAGACACGCGCCGCTTCCATCAGGCCTTTGCCCTGGGCGAGAAACGCGGTGCGTGCCAGCAGATAAACATAGGGGTAGAACACCAGCACCAGCACGATGATCACACCGCTGGTCGAGCGCACACGCGGCAGGCGCAAGCCTGTGCCAAACCATTCGCGCAGCAGGGTTTGCACCGGGCCGGCGAAGTCCAGCAGGCCGACGAAGACGAAGGCGAGCACATAGGCGGGAATCGCGAAGGGCAGCATCAACGCCCAGTCCAGCCAGCGCCGGCCGGGAAACTCGCAGAGGCTGGTCAGCCAGGCCAGGCTGACGCCCAGCAGCGTAACGCCCACACCGACGCCCAGCACCAGGGTCAAGGTGTTGCCCAGCAGACGTGGCATCTGGGTTTCCCACAGGTGGGACCAGATTTGATGGTCGATGGTCTGCCACGACAGCAACAGCACGCTCAACGGCAGCAGCACCAGGGCGGCGACGGTGAAGACCGGCAGGTACCAGCGGCGTTGGGCGGGATGGGCCAAGGAACAGATCTCTGGGGATAATATTTTTAACTCGCCACAAAACAGTGTGGGAGCCGGGCTTGCCCGCGATGCACGCACCTCGGTGTGTCAGTCACACCGCGGTGATGCTATCGCAGGCAAGCCAGCTCCCACACTGTGTTGCGGTGTTTTTAAACGTGCACTTAGTTCCAGCCAGCGCGATCCATCAAGCGAATCGCCTCAGCCTGACGCTTGCCCGCCACTTCCACCGGCAATGTGTCAGCCACAAACTTGCCCCAGGTCGCGACTTCAGCCGACGGCGGCACCGCCGGGTTGGCCGGGAACTCCTGGTTCACATCCGCAAAGATCTTCTGCGCTTCCGGCGTGGTCATCCACTCCACCAGCGCCTTGGCTGCTTCCGGGTGCGGCGCATGCTTGGTCAGGCCGATGCCCGACAGGTTGACGTGCACCCCGCGGTCGCCCTGGTTCGGCCAGAACAACTTCACCGCCAGGTCCGGCTTCTGCTTGTGCAGGCGGCCGTAGTAGTAGGTGTTCACGATGCCCACGTCACACTGCCCGGCGTTGATCGCTTCCAGCACGGCAATGTCATCGGAGAACACGTCGGTGGACAGGTTGTTGACCCAGCCCTTGACGATTTCCTCGGTCTTGGCCGCGCCGTGGGTTTCGATCAGGGTGGCGGTCAGCGACTGGTTGTAGACCTTCTTCGCGGTGCGCAGGCACAGGCGGCCTTCCCACTGTTTGTCGGCCAGGGCTTCGTAGGTGGTCAGGTCGCCCGGTTTCACGCGATCGGTGGAGTAGGCGATGGTCCGCGCTCGCAGGCTCAGGCCGGTCCAGGCATGGGCCGAAGAACGGTATTGAAGGGGAATATTCTTGTCGATCACCGCAGAGGTGAACGGCTGCAGGATGCCCATCTGCTCGGCCTGCCAGAGGTTGCCGGCGTCGACGGTGAGCAGCAGGTCGGCGGTGGCGTTTTCACCTTCGGCCTTGATGCGCTGCATCAGCGGCGCTTCCTTGTCGGTGATGAACTTCACCTGCACGCCGGTCTTCTTGGTGTAGGCGTCGAACACCGGCTTGATCAGTTCGTCGATGCGCGAGGAGTAGACCACGACCTCATCGGCCGCCTGCACGGTGGTGCTGCCGATAAGAGTGAGTGCCAGGGCAGTCAGGAGGCGCTTGGGTGCCAACATGGGTGCGGTCTCTCATTTGCAAAAAGAGCGCAAATGATAAGGACTCACATTTGGTAACGCTCAACGGAGCCGTTACCAGATGTTGCACAGCACCCTCAGGCCTTGGCCAGCTCCGGCAAATCCCCGGTCAAACCCAATGCCTGACGCACAAACAACGCCTTGGCCTCCGGCATCTGCTCAACCACCTTCAGCCCTGCATTACGCAGCCAGCGCAACGGCAGTTGATCGGCCTGGAACAACCGCTCAAAGCCTTCCATCGCCGCCATCAGCGCCAGGTTGTGCGGCATGCGCCGACGCTCGTAACGGCTGAGCACCTTCACATCCGCCAGGCGCTCGCCGCGCTCGTTGGCCGCCAGCAGCACCTCGGCGAGCACCGCCGCATCGAGGAAGCCCAGGTTCACGCCCTGCCCCGCCAGCGGATGAATGACGTGGGCCGCGTCGCCAATCAATGCCAGGCCTTCGGCCACGTAACGTTTGGCGTGGCGCTGACGCAACGGCACGCACAGCCGTGGATCGGCGCTTATCACGCTGCCCAGGCGGCCTTCGAAGGCATTTTCAAGTTCACGGCAGAAGCTTTCATCGTCCAGCGCCATCAAGCGCTCGGACTCACTCGGGGTGGTCGACCAGACGATCGAACACCAGTCTTCCTGCCCGTCCCGCACCAGTGGCAGGAACGCCAGCGGGCCATTGTCGGTAAAACGCTGCCAGGCCGTCTTTTGATGCACCTGGCTGCTGCGCACACTGGTGACGATGGCGTTGTGCAAATAATCCCACTCACGGGTAGCGGTGCCGGTCAGGCGACGTACTGCCGAGTTGGCACCGTCCGCCGCGACCACCAGCGGCGCGCGCAAGGTGCGGCCATCGGCGAGGGTCAGCAGCCAGTCATCGCCGGAGCGGCGCATCTGTTCCAGGCGCGCATTGGCCAGCAGGCCGAGGTCGCAGTCGTGCAGGCGGTCGAGCAAGGCGTCCTGGACCACACGGTTTTCGACGATATGCCCCAGCACCTCGGCATGCACGCTGGCCGCCGAGAAGTGGATCTGCCCGGTGCCGCTGCCGTCCCACACCTGCATCTCGCCGTACGGGCTGGCACGTCGCTCGACAATCCCGTCCCACACGCCAAGGCGCTCGAGGATGCGCTGGCTGGCGGCCGACAAGGCGCTCACCCGCGGTTCGAACGCAGCATGAGGGTCGAACGGCTTGACGCTCAGCGGGCTGCCGTCGAGCAGCAGCACCTGCAGGCCACTGCCCTGCAACGCCAGCGCCAGGGCGCTTCCGACCATTCCGGCCCCGACAATCAGCACATCTGCGCGCATGTCCATGCTTTAAGCCTGTCTCGATTGCAGCTTGCGCCGCACGTAAAGGGTTTTGTCGACCCGCGCCACCAGGGTGCCGGAGCCGTCATGAATCTGTACCTTGAGCTGCGGTAAATACTTGTCGCCGCTGGCGGTGTGCTGGCGAATCTCGTCCAGCAACGCTTGGTCGATGGAAAATTCGGCGAACACCGGGCCTTTGCCCGGCGAGATAAAGTCGATAGCGGCAGCCTTGTCCCAGACAATGTAGTCGCGGCCCAGGTTCTCCATCAGCATCAGCATGTAGAACGGGTCGACCATCGAATACAGGCTGCCGCCAAACTGCGTGCCGACGTAGTTGCGGTTGTACCAGCCCAGGCCCATGCGCACCTTGACCTCGCGGAAATCGCTGCCGATGTGCAACACCCGAACTCCGGCCCCGAGGTACGGCGGGTACAGGGTCATGATCCAGCGCAACAGCCGCGCCTTGCCCAGGCGTCGGGTCAGCCACTCACGCATCGGGACGGGTGCCCAGGCCCATGGCCTGGCGCGCGAACCAGCGCTTGGCCGGCGGCAGCAAGTCGAGGCCCAGCAAGCCCATGTTGCGGCCCAGCGCGACCAACGGTTGCGCACTGCCAAACAGGCGGGTGACTTGATCGGAGAAGCCGACGGTGAGCTTCTGGTCCATGCGCTGACGCTCGCGGTACGCCTGCAGTGTCGCCAGGTCGCCCGGAATCGCCGGCCCGGCCAGCAGCGCCTCGGCCAACGCGTAGGCATCCCGCAGGGACAGGTTGAAGCCCTGACCGGCAATCGGGTGCAGGCTGTGGGCGGCATTGCCAAGTACGGCCAGATGAGAGCGCACTTGTTCTTCCGCTTCCACGAGCGTCAGCGGGTACAGGTGGCGCGCACCGACTTGCTTGAGGGTGCCCAGGCGGTAGCCGAACACGCCCTGCAGTTCACTCAGGAAGCTGCGTTCGTCCAGCTCGGCCAGGCGCTTGGCGTCCATGCCGATGCGGGTCCAGACCAGCGCGCAACGGTTGTCCGGCAACGGCAGCAAGGCCATCGGGCCTTCGTCGGTGAACCGCTCGAACGCCTCGCCGTTGTGGGCCTCGCTTGGGGTGATGTTGGCGATCAGCGCGCTCTGGTTGTACGGCCGCTTTTTAACGCCGATGCCCAGTTGCTCGCGCAAACCTGAGCGACCGCCATCGGCCAGCACCGCGAGGTCGCACTCCAGCACGGTTTCGTCATTGAGGTTCAGGCGGTAGCCATCGGCAAGCGGCTCCATGCGCGTAACTTCCGCCGGGCAACGCCAACTGACCACGTCCTTGTCCAGGCCTTGCCACAGGCATTGGCCCAGCCAGGCGTTTTCCACCACATAGCCAAGCGCCGGCACGCCCTCTTCCATGGCCGACAGGCGCGCGGTAGAGAAGCGGCCACGGTCCGACACATGAATCTGTTTGATCGGCTCGGCGCGGCGAGAGATTTCCTGCCACACGCCCAACCGTTGATAGATCTGCCGCGCGCCAAAGGACAGCGCTGAAGAACGCGCGTCATAGCTCGGCTGGTAGCTGTCGCCGGGGGCAAACGGCTCGATCAGCACGATCTTCCAGCCCCGGGCCTTGGCCCCGGCCTGCAAGGCCAATGCGAGGCTGGCACCCACCAGGCCGCCGCCGATAATCGCCAGGTTGACCCGGCTCATCGGGCGCTCGCCATCAATGCTTCGATCTCGGCGACGGACTTGGGCACGCCACCGGTCAGAATTTCACAGCCTTGCTTGGTCACCACCACGTCGTCCTCGATGCGTACGCCAATGCCACGCCATTTCTTCGCCACGTTCTGGTTGTCCGGCGAGATGTAAATCCCCGGCTCCACGGTCAGTGCCATGCCGACTTCCAGCACCCGCCACTCGCCGCCGACCTTGTATTCGCCGACATCGTGCACATCCATCCCCAGCCAGTGGCCGGCGCGGTGCATGTAGAAGGCTTTATAGGCTTCACTGGCGATCAGTTCGTCGACATCACCCTGCAACAATCCCAGCCTCACCAGCCCGGCAGTGATCACTTGCACCGTCGCCTCGTGGGCCTGGTTCCAATGCTTGTTCGGGGCGATTTCGGCAAAGGCGGCTTCCTGGGAAGCCAGCACGATTTCATAAATCGCCTTCTGCTCGGCGGAAAACTTGCCGCTCACCGGCCAGGTGCGGGTGATGTCGCTGGCGTAGCAGTCGATCTCGCAGCCGGCGTCGATCAGCACCAGGTCGCCGTCCTTGAGCACCGCGTCATTCTGCTGGTAATGCAGGATGCAGCTGTTGCGCCCCGAGGCGACGATGGAACCATAGGCCGGCATCTTCGCCCCGCCCTTGCGAAACTCGTAGTCGAGCTCCGCTTCCAGGCTGAACTCATGCAACCCGGCGCGGCTGGCCTGCATCGCCCGTACATGGGCCGCGCAGGAAATCCGTGCCGCCTCGCGCATCACCTTCACTTCTGCCGCCGATTTATACAGGCGCATGTCGTGAAGCAGATGATCCAGGGCAACAAATTCGTTCGGTGGCTGGGCGCCGAGGTGCGCTTTGGAGCGGATCACGTTGATCCACTCCATCAGGTGCCGGTCGAATTCGGCATTGCTGCCCATGGCCGAATACACCCGGTCGCGGCCTTCGATCAGGCCGGGCAGGATGTCGTCGATATCGGTAATCGGGAAGGCGTCATCGGCGCCAAAATCGCGAATCGCGCCTTCGGTGCCGGCCCGCAGGCCGTCCCACAGTTCGCGCTCGGCATTGCGTTCGCGGCAGAACAGCACGTACTCGCCGTGTTGGCGGCCAGGCATCAGCACGATCACCGCTTCCGGTTCCGGGAAGCCGCTCAGGTACTGGAAGTCGCTGTCCTGGCGGTAGACGTGCTCGACGTCACGGTTGCGGATGGCTACCGCGGCCGCCGGCAGGATGGCGATGCTGTTGGGTTCCATCTGCGCCATGAGCGCCTTGCGGCGCCGGGTGTATTCCGCTTTGGGGATATGGATCATGGGCAGATGGGCTTCCTTTCTTAGTGCAGCGACGGCTTGGGTGCAGCGGGCTCAGCCGATTTACGGGTCTCGGTGAACAGCAGCAGCGGCGCGACGCGCAGGTATTCCATGACTTCCATGTAGTCGCTTTCGCCGTCTTCGGACTCTTCCAGGGCGTCTTGCACCTGAGAGATGGCGGCCAGGTCCTGCAGCACTTCCTGGGCATCGGTGCTCAGGTCGAGGCCGCCGGCGTTCACGCCGAAACCGTGGAGGAAGCCTTGGCACCATTGGCCCAACGCGGCGGCGCGCTCGGTGAGCGGCGCGTCATCGGTAGGCAGCAGCAGGACGACGGTGACGTCATCACCGGTCAGCTCGCCTTTAACCATCTCTTGCAGGCCGATGAGCGCATTGCGCACGTTTTCGGTAGGCTCGGTTTCCAGCAGCTCGGCGACATCGGCCAGCCAGTTGTCGGCATCAAAGCCGACACCGGTGCAACTGCGGCCCAGCAGCACGCCGTGCAGTTCGGCAGGCGAGCAAGGATGACCGCTGGAACTCAGCAGTTTGGAAAAAGCATCGTACGGGGAGTTCTGAATGGGCATGGTGAGCTAGGCGCCAGACGGCGCAATGTCTAGAATGAAGCGCTGTATCCTAGCATCGGCAGACGTACCAAGACTATCGAGGGCGTCAGATCGTTTATCCAGCAGTTGCCATTCATCAGACAAAATCCAGTGGAACCCAATGGAAGACACCGACCTGCAAGCGCTGATGGCCAGACTCGAGCTGCTAATTAACCGGGTCGAGCAACTTAAGAGCCAAAACGGACTCCTATTAGCTCAGGAAAAGACCTGGCGCGAGGAACGCGCTCACCTCATTGAAAAAAACGAAATCGCCCGGCGTAAGGTCGAATCGATGATTTCGCGCCTGAAGGCCCTGGAGCAAGACTCATGAGTTCAAGCAATAGCGTCACCGTGCAGATTCTCGACAAAGAATATTCGATCATCTGCCCCCAGGAAGAACGCAGCAACCTGGTGAGCGCTGCCCGCTACCTGGACGGCAAGATGCGCGAAATCCGCAGCAGCGGCAAAGTCATCGGCGCCGATCGCATCGCCGTGATGGCCGCCCTGAACATTACCCACGATCTGCTGCATAAGCAGGAACGGCCTGACGTGCAGGCCAGCGGCTCGACGCGCGAGCAGGTGCGCGACCTGCTGGAGCGGGTCGATCTGGTACTTTCTACCGATCCAGAGCCACCCAAGGGCTGATTGCAGCGTCGGTTTCGGGTATACTCGCCCCACTCCCTGGCGTGCTTGCCAGTCGGCGATGTCCCTGAGCCGATTCGCACTACCCTGGAAGTTACACGTTGGGCTGGTGTGCATGTCCGCTAGACGGAAAGCCTTAAAGCCTACTGTTTCTTCCACCTTGAACTTTCGGGTTCAAGGGCTAAGTCGACAGCGGTTCTGTCGGGGAGCCTGATTCCCAAATCCAATGCCAGTCCCAGGACTGGCATTGTTTTATGAGCCGAAAACCATGACCGAACCTGCGCCGCTTTCACGCCCGCAACTTCGACGCATGCTGCGCAACGCCCGCCGCGCCCTGACGCCAAGCGAGCAACGCCAGGCCGCCCTGGGCCTGTATCGGCAACTGGCACAGCACCCGCTGTTTCGCCGGGCCAAACACATCTCCTTGTATCTACCGACGGACGGTGAAATCGATCCGCGCCTGCTGCTGCGCGCTGCACAGCGCCGGGGCAAGGCGACGTACCTGCCGGTGCTCAGTGCATGGCCGCGAACCAAGATGGTGTTCCAGCGAGTGCGCCCCGGCGAAAAGCTGAGGCCCAACCGTTTTCGCATCCTCGAGCCCCAGGTAAATGCCGGCCGGCAACGCAAGGTCTGGGCGCTGGACCTGGTGCTGCTGCCACTGGTTGGCTTTGATGATGAGGGCGGACGGTTGGGCATGGGCGGCGGGTTTTATGACCGCAGCCTGGCCTACATGGCCCGCCGGAAATCCTGGCGCAAGCCGACGCTGTTGGGCCTGGCCCATGAATGCCAGAAGGTCGAACGATTGGCACAGGCAAGCTGGGATGTACCGCTTGAGGGCACAGTCACCGATAAGGATTGGTATATAGCAGAGACGCTACTGGAATCAGCAGCGCCTTGAAGACGGGTCAGCGTTTGAACGGTTGCGGCTGTTGCTGTGCGAGTTCAATCGGTGCGTCAGTCTTGTTCGACCACAAGCTCTGCGCATAGCCGGTGGTCACAACGCCCAGGCCGAACAAAATAACCAAAATCCATAGTAAATCCGGTTTGCGTTTCATCGATTGCCCCCCTTCAGGCATCTTGCACACGATGACAGCAACGTTCCATTAGTAGTCCGTGCCAGCTGCGTCAAGCTCAAAACCCCGGCATTCTGCGTTAACGTGAACCAACACGCAAACCTTGACGCCAACCGACTGTCGGTTTGTCATAAAATTGCAGGACAACTTTCCCAATCGACTTTTGAGGAGCGAAAACATGGCCTATTGGCTGATGAAATCCGAGCCCGATGAACTGTCCATCAAGGGCCTGGAAAAGCTCGGCGAGGCCCGGTGGGACGGGGTGCGCAACTACCAGGCGCGGAACTTCCTGCGGGCGATGGCGGTGGGTGACCAGTTCTTCTTCTACCACTCCAGCTGCCCGGAACCGGGGATTGCCGGCATCGGTAAAATCGTCGAGGCAGCCTACCCGGACCCGACCGCGCTGGAGCCCGACAGTCATTATTTCGACGCCAAGGCCAGCCCTGAAAAAAACCCGTGGAGCGCGATCAATGTTGCCCACGTCGAGACCTTTGCGAAGGTCCTGGGGCTGGGCTATCTGAAACAGCAAACCGCCCTCGCCGAGTTGCCCCTGGTGCAAAAAGGCAGCCGCCTTTCGGTAATGCCGGTCACCGCCGAGCAATGGGCCGCCGTACTCGGCCTGCGCTGAAACAGCAGAACCCTGCGGTCACGCCCATGGCGCATGCATCTGCGCGCCAACCGGGTTAGGCTGGCGCTTCATTTGACCCGCATCAAGGGCCTCCGAGCAGGATCGGTCAAACTAGGACGCTAACGCCGCAGGATGCACCCATGTCGACGAACCACCGTACCTCCCATCTTTTCGCCATTCCATTGATTGTCTTGCTGCTGGCCGCCGGCGGCTTCGGCTATTGGCAATCCACCCAGGACCGCCTGCCCGAAGGCTTGAGCATGGGCAATGGCCGGCTGGAATCGACTGAAGTGCAGATCGCCGCCAAGATCCCCGGGCGCCTCGCCGAAGTGCGGGTGGACGAAGGCGACAAGGTGCTCAAGGGCCAACTGCTGGCGCGCATGGACACCCGCACCCTGGAAGCCCAGCGCGCCCAGGCCGAAGCTGAAGTGCTGCGGGCCAGGGAGAATTTCGCTGCTGCCGAAGCCAATGTGCAACTGCGCCGGAGCGAACAGCTGCTGGCCAGCCAGGAACTCAAGCGCACCCAGGAGCTGTACAAGCGCGGCTTCGCCAGCGGCCAGCTGATCGACCAGCAGCAGGCCCGGCAAAACACCGGCAACGCTGCCGTGGTCGCCGCCCAGGCCCAGGTCAATTCGGTAAAGGCCGCCATCGGCGCCGCCCAGGCCCAGGTCGCCCAGCTCACCAGTGAAATCGAAGACAGCAGCCTGCGGGCGCCTATCGACGGCATCATCCAGCTGCGCCTGGCCGAACCCGGCGAAGTGCTCGGCGCGGGTGGCCGCGTGTTACTGCTGATCGACCCCAACGACCAATACATGAACCTGTATCTGCCCGCTTCGGTAACCGGCGCCCTGACCGTCGGCAGTGAGGCGCGGATCGTCCTCGACGCCCTGCCGAAGCAACCGCTGCCGGCGAAAATCAGCTTCGTCGCCGCCAAGTCGCAGTTCACCCCCAAGGAAGTGGAAACCCGCGACGAACGCCAGAAGCTGGTGTTCCGGGTCAAGCTGCGCCTGACCCAACCAAGCGCCGTGCCCCAAGCCAAACCGGGCATGCCCGGCGCCGGCTATGTGCGCACCGCTGACCTGGACTGGCCGGCCAACCTGCAATGAACGGCCTGGCGCTGCACGCCACGGGGATCAACCATCGCTACGGCAAGCAACAGGCGCTGATCGACATCGCCTTCAGCCTGCCCGCCGGCACACGCTGCGGGTTGATCGGCCCGGACGGCGCCGGCAAGTCGAGCCTGCTGGGCTTGATCGCCGGGGTCAAAAAGCTTCAACAGGGCGAGCTGGAAGTACTCGGCGGCTCCATCGAAGACCGCCGCCACCGCAACAGCCTGTACCCGCGTATCGCCTTCATGCCTCAAGGCCTGGGCGGCAACCTTTACCCCGAGCTGTCCATCAGCGAAAACATCCGGTTCTTTGCCACGCTGTTCGGCCTGTCAAAAGCCGATTGCGACCAGCGCATGCACAACCTGCTGCTGGCCACCGACCTCGCACGCTTCGCCGAGCGACCTGCCGGCAAGCTCTCCGGCGGCATGAAGCAGAAACTCGGCCTGTGCTGTGCACTGATCCACGACCCGGACCTGTTGATCCTCGACGAACCCACCACCGGCGTCGACCCGCTGTCCCGTCGACGCTTCTGGGAACTGGTGGAAACCGTACGCAGCGAACGCCCGCAGCTCACACTGCTGGTGGCCACCGCCTACATGGAAGAAGCCGAGCAGTTTGAACACTGCCTGATGCTCGACCGCGGCAAGCTGATCGCCGACGGCCTGAGCAGCGAACTCGCCGCCGCGACGCCCAGCGGCAAACTGGACGAAGCCTTCACCCATTTCCAGGGCGACAGTGCCCATAACAACGAGCCGCTGGTGATTCCGCCCCGGCAAAGCGACAACACCGACATCGCCATCGAAGCCCACGACCTGACCCTGCGCTTCGGCGACTTCACGGCAGTCAACAAGGTCAGCTTCGCCATTGGCCGGGGCGAGATCTTTGGTTTCCTCGGCTCCAACGGCTGCGGCAAGACCACCACCATGAAAGTCCTCACCGGGTTGATGCCCGCCACCGAGGGCACCGCCACACTGCTGGGCAACCCGGTAAACGCCAAGGACCTGGCCACCCGCAAGCGCGTGGGTTTCATGTCGCAAAGCTTCTCGCTGTACGGCGAACTCAGCGTGCGCCAGAACCTGGTGCTGCATGCGCAGTTGTTCGACCTGCCCAAGGCCGAGAGCGGCCAGCGCATCGACGAGTTGATCAAGCGTTTTGACCTGGGCGACGTTGCCGAGCAGCCGTCCGGCGAGTTGCCGCTGGGCCTGCGCCAGCGCTTGTCCCTGGCGGTGGCGGTGCTGCACCGCCCGGAAGTGCTGATCCTCGATGAGCCGACCTCGGGCGTCGACCCGGCCGCGCGGGATGACTTCTGGCGGCTGCTGATCGAACTGTCCCGGGAACAGGGCGTGACGATCTTCCTGTCCACCCACTTCATGAACGAAGCCCAGCGCTGCGACCGCATCTCGCTGATGCACGCGGGCAAGGTGCTGGCCTGCGACACGCCGGACGCGCTGCAACAGCAGTTCCACGGCGAAACCCTGGAAGCGGCGTTCGTCACCTGCCTCGAACAGGCCCAAGGCGCGCCCGAAGCGGCCACCGCGCCCTCCGAAACCGTCAGCGAACCCATGGCCCCACCCGTCAGCAAACACGGGTTCAGCGTCGCCCGCCTGTTGGCCGTGGCCAGCCGCGAAGGCAAGGAACTGCTGCGGGACAAAGTGCGCATGGCCTTCGCCCTGTTGGGGGCGATTTTCATGATGGTGATCTTCGGCTACGGCATTTCCCTGGACGTGGAGAAACTCGCCTTCGCCGTATACGACCAGGATCAGACGCCGCAAAGCCGGGCCTACTTGGAAGCCTTTCGCAGTTCGCGCTATTTCGCCGAACAGTCGCCGATCACTGACTCCAACGAACTGCACAAACGCCTGCAGCGCTCGGAGATCAAACTGGCGCTGGAGATTCCGCCAGGGTTCGGCCGCGATCTCTACGCCGGCCGCCAACCCGCCGTGGCCGCCTGGCTCGATGGCGGCATGCCGTTCCGTGCGGAAACCAGCCGCAATTATGTCGAGGCCGTGCACCAGGCCAACCTCCAACAACTGGCCGAACTGAACAGCACACCACTGAATCAGCAAGCCGCCGCCAAACTGGAAACCCGCTTTCGCTACAACCAGGACGTGGTCAGCGTGAACGCTATCGGTCCCGGCGTGATGGCGCTGATCCTCGCGTTTATCCCGGCGATGCTCACGGCCCTGGGGATCGTGCGCGAGAAGGAACTGGGCTCCATCACCAACTTCTACGCCACACCCCTGACCCGCCTGGAATTCCTGTTGGGCAAACAGGCGCCGTACCTGGCCGTGAGCCTGATCAACCTGGGCCTGCTGGTGGCGATGAACCGCTGGCTGTTCGGCGTGCCGTTCAAGGGCAGCGGCGTGACCCTGGCTTTCGGCGGCCTGCTGTATGTGCTGGCCACCACCAGCATGGGCCTGCTGATTTCCGCGTTCACCCGCACCCAGATCGCAGCGATCCTCGGCACCATGATCATCACCAGCCTGCCGACCATCCAGTTCTCCGGGCTGATCGTGCCGCGCTCGTCCCTGGAAGGCGCCGCCGCGTTGATGGGCATGTTGTTCCCGGCGGGCTACTTCCTCGACATTGCGGTGGGCACCTTTACCAAGGCCCTGGACCTGCGTCAGCTATGGCCACAGTGCCTGGCGCTGTTCGGGTTTTTCCTGGGGTTCACCGGGCTGAGCCTGATCATGCTCAAGAAGCAGGAGGCCTGAGATGCACAAGTTCGCCCATATCCTGCGCCTCGGCATCAAGGAACTGACCAGCCTGCGCCACGACAGCGTGTTGCTGCTGTTCCTGTTCTACGCCTTTACCGTCGCCATCTATATGCCCGCCGCCGGCTCGGTGATCGGCGTGCACAACGCCAGCGTGGCCTTTGTGGATGAAGACCACAGCGCGCTTTCCCGGCAACTGGCCGAAGCACTGCAACCGCCGGAATTCCAGGCGGCGGTGCCGTTGCCGTACGACCAACTGGACAAGGTGATGGACAGCGGCCAGTACACCTTCGTGATCAACGTACCGGCGAATTTCCAGGCCGACCTGTTGGCCGGGCGCCAGCCGGGGGTGCAGGTCAACGTCGATGCCACGGCCATGAGCCAGGCATTCATGGGTGCCGGGTATATCGGGCGGATTTTCCAGCGG
Organism: Pseudomonas sp. F8002; assembly: GCF_013385495.1. Classification (NCBI taxonomy): domain Bacteria; kingdom Pseudomonadati; phylum Pseudomonadota; class Gammaproteobacteria; order Pseudomonadales; family Pseudomonadaceae; genus Pseudomonas; species Pseudomonas sp. F8002. Next base: position 82,053 of record NZ_JACAPW010000024.1, read on the forward strand.
GAATTGCTGACCTATGGCGGCCAGGCCGATGCAGCTCAAAAGGCGCCGGCGCTGCTGACCACCCGGGCGCTGTTCAATACCAACCTGGAAGGCGGCTGGTTTCTGGCGGTGATCCAGATCGTCAACAACATCACCATCCTCGCCATTGTGCTGACCGGCACCGCGCTGCTGCGTGAGCGCGAACACGGCACCCTCGACCATTTGCTGGTGCTGCCGCTGACTGCGCTGGAAATCATGCTGGCGAAAATCTGGAGCAACATGCTGGTGGTGGTGCTGTGCACCTGGCTGTCGCTGGAAGTGGTGGTGAAAGGCTTGCTCGGCGTGCCGCTGGCCGGGTCGCTGACTTTGTTTTTGCTGGTGACGGCGCTGTATCTGTTTGCCAGTACTGCACTCGGCATCTTCCTCGCCACCCTCGCCCGCTCGACGCCGCAGTTTGGCCTGCTGGCGATCCCGGTGATTATCCCGATGCTGCTGTTGTCCGGCGGCAGCACGCCGCTGGACAGCATGCCGCAGTGGTTGCAATGGGTGATGCAGGGCTCGCCGTCGACGCACTTTGTGAGCCTGAGTGCGGCGATTCTGTTCCGGGATGCGGGTGTGAATGTGGTGTGGCCGGACTTGCTGGCGCTGGCGGGGATTGGGTTGCTGTTCTTTGCGGTGGCGTTGGCGCGGTTCAGGAAGAGCCTGGCTTCCTGAGGTGTCTGTCAGGGCCTCTTCGCGAGCAAGCCCGCTCCCACACTTGACCGAGTTCTAACATGAGAATGCGGTTAAATGTGGGAGCGGGCTTGCTCGCGAAGGGCGCGAAGCGACCGGCTTACTGGATGATCAGGTTGTTGAACAACAGATCCTCAACCTGCGGCTTGCCGGTTTCGTCGTTCATCACTTGCTGGGTCTGCTTCAGGGCTTCCTGGCGCAGTTTTTCCTTCCCATCAACGCTGCTCATGGTGTCGTTGGTCTGCTGGGTAAACAGCGCCACCAACTGGTTGCGGATCAGCGCGTCGTTGGCTTTCACGGCAGCGGCTGCCTCGGGACCGGTAACCCGCAGGGCGATATCCGCCTTGAACACCCGCAGCTTCGCGGTGCCATCCAGGCCGTAGTTACCGACAAACGGCGGGCTCAGGCTGATATAGCTGACCTTCGGCGCTTCGCCTTCTTTGGCTTCTTCGGCCAGGGCTGCCGTCGGCAGTGTCAGGGCCAGCATCAACAGGATCCACGCTTTCACAGTTCATTCCTCAATTCGGTTGCCCAGTAGCATAACGCTAGCAGCCCTGAGCACAAGCTTATGGCGACTTATCAGGCCGGGGCATGCTCGTTGACCCGTCGCCCTGCCCACCTACACTTATCGGCCAACACGCCAAAAGGAATAGTCCGATGAAAGCTGTGCTGTGCAAAGCCTTCGGCCCCGCCGAAAACCTGGTGCTGGAAGACGTCGAAAGCCCGGCGATCAAGAAGAACGAAATCCTGTTGGACGTGCATGCGGCCGGGGTCAATTTCCCGGACACCCTGATCATCGAGGGCAAGTACCAGTTCAAGCCGCCCTTCCCGTTTTCGCCGGGCGGTGAAGCGGCAGGCGTGATCAGCCAAGTCGGTGAGAACGTCAGCCACCTGAAGGTCGGTGACCGGGTGATGGCCCTGACCGGCTGGGGCAGCTTCGCCGAGCAGGTCGCGGTGCCGGGCTACAACGTGCTGCCGATCCCGCCGAGCATGGACTTCAACACCGCCGCCGCCTTCAGCATGACCTACGGCACGTCGATGCACGCCCTGAAGCAACGGGCCAACCTGCAACCCGGGGAAACCCTGCTGGTGCTCGGTGCCTCCGGCGGCGTCGGCCTGGCTGCGGTGGAAATCGGCAAGGCCATGGGCGCCCGGGTGATCGCCGCGGCCAGCAGCGCCGACAAGCTGGCGGTGGCCAAGGCTGCCGGTGCCGATGAGTTGATCAACTACAGCGAAGCCAGCCTCAAGGACGAGATCAAACGCCTTACCGGCGGCAATGGCGTGGATGTGATCTACGATCCGGTGGGCGGCGACCTGTTTGACCAGGCCATTCGCGGCATCGCCTGGAATGGCCGGCTGCTGGTGGTGGGCTTTGCCAGCGGGCGCATTCCCGAGCTGCCGGTGAACCTGGCGCTGCTCAAGGGTGCAGCGGTGGTCGGGGTGTTCTGGGGGTCGTTCGCCCAGCGCCAGCCGCAGGACAATGCCGCCAACTTCCAGCAACTGTTCGGCTGGTTCGCCGAGGGCAAGTTGAAGCCGCTGGTGTCCCAGGTGTACCCGCTGGAGCAGGCGGCGCAGGCGATCAACGACCTCGGCCAGCGCAAGGCTGTGGGCAAGGTCGTGGTGCAGCTACGCTGACTATTGTTTCATTTTGTCCGCGGAGTGCCTGGGCCCATGATCGGCCGAGGCACTCACTCACTGGCAGGAATGAATAATGGTCACACCGCTGCGCGCGCTGTTTCTGGGGTTGTTGATGATGGTGTCGGCTCACGCCTTTGCCCATAAAGAGGGCAAGGATGTACGCGGGCTGAACAACGTGACGGTGCTGATCGTGCGCCATGCGGAAAAACCCGATGAAGGTCCGTTGCTGAGCCCCAAGGGCGAACAGCGGGCGGCGGCCTACGCCAGCTATTTCGACCCACTGCTGTTGAACGGCATCTCCGTGGTGCCCCAGCGGCTGATCGCTACCAGCGACAGCAAGGAAAGCTCTCGCCCGCGCCTGACCCTGACACCCCTGGCCCAGCGCCTGCAGCTCCCGCTTGAAACCCCCTACTCAGACGATCAAGTCGGCAAGCTGGTGAAGTCCCTGCGCAAGTCCAACCAGGCGCAGACCGTGTTGATCGCCTGGCATCACGGGCATATCGACAAGTTGATCGAGGCCTTCGGCGGTGACGGCGCGGCGCTGACCGGCATGAAGAAATGGCCGGAAAATGTGTATGACTGGCTGATCGTGTTGCGCTTCGACGACCAGGGTCAACTGGTGGAATCCCGCAGCCAGAAGATCCAGGAACACCTGCTTCCAGGTGATATCGCAGCCGCCAACGGCAACTGAACCGAATCACTGCCTGTGGTGAGGGAGCTTGCTCCCTCACCCCAGCTTCTTGGCATCCCCTCCTGAAAACGTCCCTCACTTGCCTCTAAGCGACATGTTCGTAAAAGAACATGCAATTGCACTCAATTCCTATGCCCGCAGATAAGAGGCGGTGCTATTTTCGGTAACGAAACTGTAACATTCGCATCCGCAGTCAAAACAAGAAATCTGGAGCTCTTGAATGTTTGCTTTCTTCCGTCCTGCCGCACATCAGGCGCCCCTGCCTGAAGAAAAAATAGACAGCACGTACCGACGCCTGCGCTGGCAGATCTTCGCCGGTATTTTCTTCGGTTACGCCGGGTACTACCTGCTGCGCAAGAACTTCTCCCTGGCCATGCCGTACCTGATCGACGAGGGTTACACCCGTGGCCAGCTGGGCCTGGCAATGTCGGCGATCGCAATTGCCTACGGCCTGTCCAAGTTCCTCATGGGCCTGGTGTCCGACCGCTCCAACCCGCGCTACTTCCTGCCCTTCGGCCTGTTGGTGTCCGCCGGGGTGATGTTCATTTTCGGTTTCGCACCTTGGGCTACCTCCAGCGTGACCATGATGTTCATTCTGCTGTTCATCAACGGCTGGGCCCAGGGCATGGGCTGGCCGCCAAGTGGGCGGACCATGGTGCACTGGTGGTCGCAGAAGGAACGTGGCGGTGTGGTTTCCGTATGGAACGTGGCGCATAACGTCGGCGGCGGCTTGATCGGCCCGCTGTTCCTGCTGGGCATGGCCTGGTTCAACGACTGGCACGCGGCGTTCTACGTCCCGGCCACCGTGGCCCTGCTGGTGGCGGCGTTTGCCTTCATCACCATGCGCGACACCCCGCAATCGGTGGGCCTGCCGCCCATCGAGCAATACAAGAACGATTACCCGGAAGGCTACGACGCCAGCCACGAGGACGAATTCAGCGCCAAGGAAATCTTCGTCAAGTACGTACTGCGCAACAAAATGCTCTGGTACATCGCCTTCGCCAACGTCTTCGTCTACCTGCTGCGCTACGGCGTGCTGGACTGGGCGCCGACGTACCTCAAGGAAGCCAAGCACTTCGACGTGGATAAAACCTCGTGGGCGTACTTCTTCTACGAGTGGGCGGGCATTCCGGGCACGCTGCTGTGCGGCTGGATGTCAGACAAGATCTTCCGTGGCAACCGTGGCCTGACCGGCATTGTGTTCATGGGCCTGGTCACCGTGGCGACCCTGGTTTACTGGCTTAACCCGCCGGGCAACCCGATGATCGACATGATCGCGCTGTTCTCCATCGGCTTCCTGATCTACGGTCCGGTGATGCTGATCGGCCTGCAGGCGCTGGAACTGGCACCGAAAAAAGCCGCCGGTACCGCAGCGGGCTTTACGGGCTTGTTCGGTTACCTGGGTGGTTCAGTGGCAGCGAGTGCGGCCATGGGCTACACCGTTGACCATTTCGGCTGGGACGGTGGTTTCGTATTGCTGATCGGCGCGTGCCTGCTGGCCATCGCGTTCCTGATCCCCACCTTGTGGCACACCAATAGCGTCAGTGCCGCACGTTAATCGTCGGAACAGCCTTTGGAACACCGCTTGAGCCGCGCCTCCAGATTCTTGTCTGGCATGGCGTGGCTACGCAGGGCGTTGACGGTCTGCTCGACATAATCGCGCGTAGTGCCGTAACGCCCGCAAGCGCTTTGCAATACGTGATTCAGCACGATGTCGGGCAAATTGCCGGCATAACTGGGCAGGTGCCGCTCCAGAACAAATCCCAATGCCTGCACCTGGCTGCCATCTTCCAGACGACAGCTGAGCCAGTGCGGCCGGTACGAGGGATACGGCATCTCGCGCTGCCACAGGGCATACAGCGAGGCCTCCAGTTGATCTTCCGGCAAGCGGTAGGCAAACCCGCTGCACGAGCCGCCGCGATCCAGGCCAAACACCAACCCCGGTATTTCCGGCGTGCCCCGGTGCTCATGGGACCACAGGTACAAGCCCCGGTGATAACCGTGGACCCGCGCCCGCATCCGCTGTGTCGACGAACATTCAGGCCGCCAGATCAGCGAACCGTAAGCGAATAGCCAGACCGGCCCACCCTTGTGCAGCGCCATGGTGGCTTGCATCGAGCTCATCAACTGTTCGTGAGTGAGTTGCGGCCCCAGATCGAGCCGCGGAGGGTAAGCCAATTGCAAAAGATCAGATTCAATGGCGGTCATGGCAGATCGCTTAGGTCTCCTTTGTTGTTACGAGAAGCTGTTACCAGTTGTAAGCAACTTTACCGTAATAGAACGCGCCGCTGTAACCGTACGGCGAAAAAGTGCTATAGGCCAAATTGCCACCACTGCTGGCGTAGGCATTGAGTTTTTCCGGGTATTTGTCGGTGACGTTGTCGCCGCCAACGGTGAAGGTCCAGTTTTTCAGCTTGTAGTCGGCTGACAGGTCCAACAGCCAGGCGGCCTTGAAGCTCTGGTCGTTGGTCGGGTCGGCCTGGTAGCTGGTGAATGAACCATAGCGCACCAAATTACTGTGCAGCGCCCAGTTGCCGAAACTCAGGTCGTTGCCCAGGCTCAGCTTGTGCTGTGGCGTGGTATCGCCCAGCAGGCCGATGCGCTCGCGACGGTCCACCCGAACCAGGCTCGCGCCCAGGCTATCCAGTACGGACGGGTTGGCTTTTACGTCGGTGACCTTGGTGTGGTTGTAGTTGTAGCCCACGGTGCTGTTCCAGCGCACACCGTTGTCCAGTTGGTAGCGATAGTTGGCCACCAGGTCGACGCCATTGGTGGTGGTGTCGGTGGCGTTGGTGAAGTAGCGCACGGTGGTGTAGTTGATGTTGCCCACGCCATTGGCCTGCAGATACGCGAGCGCAGCCGGGTTCTTGCTCAGGTCCAGGTTGGAGGACAGGCTGATGCGGTCGCTGATGTCGATACGGTAGACATCGGCGGTCACGGTCAGGTTGTCGGTCGGCTCCAGCACCAGGCCGAGACTGTAGTTGCGGGATTTCTCGGCTTTCAGGTCTTCAGCGCCGAGCAGGCGCGCCACCTGGCTGTTGGCCGGGAAGGTGCCGGCTTCCTGGATGGTGTTGCCGATCAGTTGCGACGAGGTGTAGGCGAAGTTTTGCTGGGCCAGGGACGGCGCACGGAAACCGTTGGAAACACTGCCGCGCAAGGCCACTTGCGGGGTGAAGTCGTAGCGCGCCGAGAGCGAGCCGCTGACGTTGGAACCAAAATCACTGTAGTCCTCGTGGCGCACGGCGGCGGAGGCACTGAGTTTTTCGGTGAAGTTGGTTTCCAGGTCCAGGTACTGCGCCCAGTTGTGGCGCGTGCTGGTGCCGGCGTCGGAATCACGGAAGCCGCCCAGGCCCGAGCTGCCGGTCTGGTAGTAGGACGCCGGGTCGCCCGCCTTGATCTGGTAACCCTGGTCCAGGTATTCGCCGCCAAACGCCACCGACACCGGATACGGCAACCAGCCCAGGCTGAATTCCCGCGACAGGTCCAGGCTGAGTTGCTTCTGGTCATTGACCAACGTGCCATTGTCGAACTTGCGCGGCGTGGCCAGGCCCAGCGAGGTGTTGATGGTTTCGGTACCGATCTGGTACTGGTTCTTGCCGTAGTTGACCGACACATCGTAGTGCCAGTCATAGGCCAACAAGCCGCGCAGGCCGACCGCCAGGGACGTGTCTTCCACGTCACCGCGAATCAACGGCAGGTAACCGTTGGGGTTGAGCGCAGGAATGTTGTTGCTCGCGTTACTGGCCCGGTAGAACGCCGCCGTCTCGCCGCGGGTCTTGCTGTAGCCGCCAAACGCATAGAACTCGGCCGCATCGCTGAAGGAATATTCCGAGTTGAGAAACAGCTTGCCCTGGTCGGTAGCCGGCTCGCCCTGGCGGAACACCCGCTGGCCGTAGGTCGTCGAACCAACGCTGCCCGGACGCAGGTCCTTGCCGGCGCGGTTGGTGTAATCGTTGTCGGCGCCTTCGGCAGAGATGTTGATAAACCCGTTATCGCCCAGTGCCACACCGGTGTTGCCGCTGAGGTTGCGCTGGATACCGTCGCCCTTCTTGTACTCACCAAACTTGCTGGTGATCGAGCCGCCGTGGTCGTCATGCTTGAGGATCACGTTGATCACCCCGGCAATCGCATCGGAGCCGTAGCGGGCCGATGCGCCGTCACGCAGCACCTCGATATGGTCGACCGCCGACAACGGGATCGCATTCAAATCCGCCGGCGCCGAGCCACGCCCAACCGCACCGCCGAGATTGACGAAGGCACTGGTGTGGCGGCGCTTGCCGTTGACCAGCACCAACACCTGGTCCGGTGACAGGCCACGCAGCTGCGCCGGGCGCACCAGTTCGGCACCGTCTACCAGGCTCGGGCGTGGAAAGTTGATGGAAGGAATCAATCGGGCCAACACCGCGCCCAACTCATCAGAGCCGGTGCTGCGCAAGGTGTCGCCGGAAATCACATCGATAGGTGACAACGAGGCACTGGCGGTGCGCTCTTGGGCGCGGGTGCCGGTGACAATGACGGTATCGAGTTTGGGTACATCGGCAGTGGCCGTTTCGGCGGATGCCACTGGACTGAATCCCACAGCGGTCAGCAAATTAGCCGACAAAATCGCCGTGTACAGCAGGTGCTGCTTGTTGCTCCCCATACCGCTCCCCTTGGAATCAAAAGCCAGAACGTCAATGCTCTGAGCTCGTACGATCGATCCGTGTGGCGGACGGTGGCGGTCATTTATTGGTTATTGGCAGAAAGTCGGTAGTCCGTTGGCATATAGCTTAATGATATTTATGTAACAAATTAAATACCTTTAAAGAATAAGCGAATGCATAAGCCCAGGCCGCTCCGCTCATCAGGATTGGCTGCCTCAATCCCTGTAGTTTCAGCGCAGGTTCAGCCTGGGGGCACGCTGAGCCTTCAAAATAGGCGCCTGTCACGACCCACCTGGCCGCCAACCGAATCGACTACCGAGGTCACTCCATGAAATACCGACTGCCCAGCCTGTTGTTCCTGGCACAGGCCACCACCGCCCTGGCGGCGGAAGTGCCGACCCAGGACGAAAAAGGCTTCTGGTATGCCCAGACGAGCGTCTACACCCGGCATTTTGCGCCGGACAAGGACCACAACAACAACCAGGACCTGATCGGCCTGGAGCGCAATGAAGCGTCAGGCCTGGTGTATGGCGGGGCGACGTTTCGCAACTCGTTCAGCCAGCGTTCGTACTACGCCTATGCCGGCAAACGCTACGACATGCCCGATTACCCGGTGTACTTGAAGCTGACAGGGGGTGTGATCCAGGGCTATCGCGGCAAGTACCGCGACAAGATTCCCCTGAATGGACTGGGGGTGGCGCCGGTGATCATCCCCTCGGTGGGCACCCACTACGGGCCGGTCGCCGCCGAGCTGGTGTTGCTCGGGTTCAATGCGGCGATGGTGACCACGGGCGTTCGTTTCTGATCAAGCCACTGAAGGGCTTCTGTGGCGAGGGAGCTTGCTCCCGCTGGGTCGCGAAGCGGCCCCTGAAGTTCATGCGGTCTTACAGATAGAACCCAGCGACTGTTTCGGGGCCGCTGCGCAGCCCAGCGGGAGCAAGCTCCCTCGCCACACGTTACGGGCGGGGTGCGTAGGCAAATACGTCAGCACGCATCTGGTGCGCATCCATGCCGGCCTCGACCAGCGCATCCAGGGTGCCGTAGATCATCGCCGGTGAACCGCTGGCGTAGACATGCACGGCCTTGAGGTCGCTGATGTCTTCGCACACCGCTTCATGCAACAGCCCGCAGCGCCCTTCCCAGCCACACAGGTCGCTGACCACTTTGTGCAGGAACAGGTTGGGCAGTTGCAGCCATTGGTCCCAGTGCTCGATGTCGTAGAAGTCTTCCGGTCGACGTACACCCCAATACAGATGCACCGGGTGCTTGAAGCCACTGGCGCGACAGTGTTCGATCAGGCTATGCATCTGGGCCATGCCGGTGCCGGCGGCGATCAGCACCAGCGGCCCGTCGGGCAGTTCCGCCAGGTGGGTGTCGCCAAACGGCATTTCGATGCGGGCCATCTGGTTGCGCTGCAACTGCTCCAGCAGGCTGCGGGCGCTGTCTTCCCGGGCCAGCACGTGCAATTCCAGCTCGCGCCCGGCGTGGGGCGCCGAGGCCAGGGAGAATGCCGACTTCTCGCCGTTTTCCCGCTCGATCATCAGGTATTGCCCGGCGTGGTAGCGCACCGCCTTGCCGGCCGGAGCCCGCAGGCGCACGCGCCATACGTCACCGCCCACTTCAACGCATTCACTCAGTTGGCAAGACAGTTTGCGCACCGGCAATTCTCCCGGCGCCAGCACGCCATCCCACAACACAATGCAATCTTCCAGCGGTTCGGCAATGCAGGTATAGAACTCGCCATGGTCACGCACCTCACCGGCTTGCTGCACCCGGCCTTCCACCAGCAGCGCCGCGCACACGTGGCACACGCCATTGCGGCAGGCCTGGGGGCAATCGTAGCCCAGGCGGCGCGCACCCTCGAGGATCCGCTCGCCGGGCGTCAGTTCAAGTACCGCACCGGAAGGCTGCAGGGTTACACGCATCAATCTATTCCTAATTCTTTCCAGAGCGCATCGACACGGGCAGTGACCGCTTCGTCCTTGACGATCACGCGGCCCCATTCGCGGGTGGTTTCACCCGGCCATTTATGGGTGGCGTCCAGGCCCATTTTCGAGCCGAGGCCCGATACCGGGGAAGCAAAGTCGAGGTAGTCGATCGGCGTATTGTCGATCATCACCGTGTCGCGCTTGGGGTCCATGCGCGTGGTGATGGCCCAGATCACGTCGTTCCAGTCCCGGGCGTTGATGTCGTCGTCGGTGACAATAACGAACTTGGTGTACATGAACTGTCGCAAAAACGACCACACACCCAGCATTACCCGCTTGGCGTGGCCGGGGTACGACTTCTTCATCGTCACGATGGCCATGCGGTACGAGCAGCCTTCGGGCGGCAGGTAGAAGTCAGTGATTTCCGGAAACTGCTTTTGCAGGATCGGCACAAACACTTCGTTCAACGCCACGCCGAGGATCGCCGGCTCATCCGGCGGGCGGCCGGTGTAGGTGCTGTGGTAGATCGGCTTGATCCGGTGGGTGATGCGCTCGACGGTGAACACCGGGAAGCTGTCGACTTCGTTGTAGTAGCCGGTGTGGTCGCCGTAGGGGCCTTCATCGGCCATCTCGCCCGGGTGAATCACGCCTTCGAGGATGATTTCGGCGGTGGCCGGCACTTGCAGGTCGTTACCGCGGCATTTCACCAGCTCAGTGCGATTGCCGCGCAACAGGCCGGCGAAAGCGTACTCGGACAGGCTGTCGGGCACCGGCGTGACGGCGCCGAGGATGGTCGCCGGGTCGGCGCCCAGGGCCACGGAAACAGGGAATGGCTGGCCGGGATGCTTTTCGCACCACTCACGGAAATCCAGGGCGCCGCCACGGTGGCTCAACCAGCGCATGATGACCTTGTTGCGGCCAATCACTTGCTGACGGTAGATGCCGAGGTTCTGGCGGTCTTTGTTCGGGCCTTTGGTGACGGTCAGGCCCCAGGTGATCAGCGGGCCGACGTCGCCAGGCCAGCAGGTCTGCACGGGGAGCATGCCGAGGTCGACATCCTCGCCTTCGATCACCACTTCCTGGCAAACCGCGTCTTTCACGACCTTGGGGGCCATGGCGATGATCTTGCGGAAGATGGGCAGCTTCGACCAGGCGTCCTTGAGCCCCTTGGGTGGCTCGGGTTCCTTGAGGAAGGCCAGCAGCTTGCCGATCTCGCGCAGTTCGCTGACCGACTCGGCGCCCATGCCAAACGCCACGCGGTCGGGAGTGCCGAACAGGTTGCCGAGCACCGGGATATCAAAGCCCACCGGGTTTTCGAACAGCAGCGCCGGGCCCTTGTTGCGCAAGGTGCGGTCGCAAATCTCAGTCATCTCCAGGACCGGGGAAATCGGCACCTGGATACGTTTCAACTCTCCGCGCTGCTCAAGTTGCTGCACGAAATCCCGAAGATCCTTGAATTTCATTAACCATGCCACCCGTAAAATAGGCGTACATCCTACCTGCTCTTACGGTCGCTGGCAGCTTATTGAGCAGCATTGCCGACGACACAGACTCAAAGAGCCGATGCCTGGGTTTCATCGCGCAAGGCTTTGAACAAGGGTTCAAGAAACGCCTCGACATACCGCGAACCAACCGCCGAGAGGTGATTGTCGTCGGTGTACAGCGACTGACCGTCCAGTTCCACCCGGCACCAGTCATTCGCACTGCATAACTTGGGCGCCGGATCCATTACCTTTACCCCGGGATCAGCCGCCGCCATGCGCTCGAATACGCTGCTGATATAGGCCTGGCGCTGGAGGTGCTCATCCAGGGGCATGCCTTCTTTATCGGTGGGCCGGCCGAGCATCGCCAGGCGACTCAGGCGGTAAGGCGGACTGAATTCCTGCAGGGGGACTTCCTTGACCAGCCACACCCGATGACCGCTGGCGCGCAATTGCTGCACAAGGGCGCCCAGACTTTCAGCGAAGCGCCGCTCGGCGAAGGCGCGGTCATAGGTTCCGGTCGCCGGGTCCAGCAACGAAGCCTCGGTATCACCATCGCGCTGCCCATAGACATACAGGCTCCAGCGCGCCACCAGCACCACGTCGCTAAAGGTTTCCTTGCCGAGCAGCTGCGTGACCTGCTGGTTAAAGGCCAGGCAGCCCGGAACGCTTTCCTTGCGATTAAACGGCAGGCAACCGGCATAACCTGCCTGGGTGACGCTGACACCGTACTTGCTCGCGCCGTCTTGCAACGCCGGAACCAGCGCCGTGGCATGGCTATCGCCCCAGACCAGCGCGCGTGTCGGCGCGGACTGAGGCCCGAAATGACAAAATCCATGGTGGCGATTTTTCCCACCATCCACCAGGCAGGCCATGAGGTCCGGGCTCCACTCGCGCGCCTGGGCAAATTGCAGCGCCTCGGGCGACAGGCGCCAAGGCAAGCCCTTCGTCAAGACCAGGCCTTTGCCGAGCAGTCCCACCCCAAGCAGCGCGATACCCGCCGCCACCAGGATTTGCTTGCGCCCTGCCAACAGCCGACGCTCACGGAACGGCGCCTCGACAAACCGCCAGGACGCATAACCCAGCACCAGGCTCAACACAAACAGTGCACCAAGCTCCCACGGGCCCAGCCCGTCGACACTGGCGTACTTGCCAAACACGTACACCGGCCAGTGCCACAGGTACCAGGAGTAGGAGATCAGGCCAATCCCCACCAGCAAGCGGCTACCCAGCAGCTTGCTCGTCAGGGTAGTTTGCTGGCCGTTGGCCCAAATCAGGCAGACCACGCCCACCACCGGCAACAGCGCTGCGGCGCCGGGAAACGGCGTGCTCGGGTCATACGCGAAGACCGCCAGCAGGATCAGGCCGAGGCCGGCAAGGCTGACGGCCTGCGCCAACGCCGGGCTGGAGCGGTACTCGCGTACCGGCATTACCGCCAGCATTGCGCCCGCCAACAGCTCCCAGGCACGCATCTGCAGCAGGAAAAAGGCTCTTTCCGGAGCGTGGGCCACCGCCCATGTACTCATGCCGAATGACACCAGCAACAACACGAACAGCGCCGTGCGCCAATATTTGAACCGGCTCGACAGCAGTGTCAGCAGGAGTGGGAAGAGGATGTAGAACTGTTCTTCAACCGACAATGACCAGGTATGCAGCAACGGTTTGATATCGGAGGCCACATCAAAGTAACCGTCCTGGCGCATGAAAAACAGGTTGGAGATAAACACCACCTGGTTATGTATCGAGCGCCCCAACTCGCTGTAATCCTTGGGCGCCAGCAGAAACCAGCCCACCACCAGCGCGCCGAGCATCATCACGAACAGTGCCGGCAGGATACGCCGCGCTCGCCTGGCCCAGAAGCTGACAAAACTGAAACGGCCGGCCTCACGCTCGCGCCAGATGATCGAGGTGATCAAGTAGCCGGAGATCACGAAAAACACGTCGACGCCGACAAAGCCGCCGGTAAAGCCCGGTACACCAAAATGAAACAGCACAACAGCGAGCACAGCTATGGCACGCAGGCCGTCAATGTCCCTGCGATAAGCGAGAATGGTCATAAAATCTTGTAATTTGCCTGATCGGATGGACAGCGAGTGTAGTCACACACGCGAATTTGTTTCTAAACAGACACACACTAAAGCCAAAACTCCTTTTCCAGAAACAAAAAAAATGGCGCCCCATGGGGCGCCATCCTTTTTGACCGAAGCGTCGTGTTACTTGCGCTTCATCGACAGGAAGAACTCGTCGTTGGTCTTGGTGGTTTTCAGCTTGTCGATCAGGAACTCGATGGCCGCAACTTCGTCCATCGGGTGCAGCAGCTTGCGCAGGATCCACATGCGCTGCAGTTCGTCATCGGCGGTCAGCAACTCTTCGCGGCGCGTGCCGGAACGGTTGATGTTGATGGCAGGGAACACACGCTTTTCAGCGATACGGCGGTCCAAAGGCAGTTCCATGTTGCCGGTACCCTTGAACTCTTCGTAGATCACTTCATCCATCTTCGAACCGGTTTCAACCAGTGCGGTGGCGATGATGGTCAGCGAGCCGCCTTCTTCGATGTTCCGCGCAGCGCCGAAGAAACGTTTCGGTTTCTCCAGGGCGTGGGCATCGACACCACCGGTGAGCACCTTGCCGGAGCTTGGGATCACGGTGTTGTAGGCACGGGCCAGACGGGTGATGGAGTCGAGCAGGATCACCACATCTTTCTTGTGTTCGACCAGGCGCTTGGCCTTCTCGATCACCATTTCGGCAACCTGCACGTGGCGGGTTGGCGGCTCATCGAACGTCGAGGCAACCACTTCGCCGCGCACGGTGCGCTGCATTTCGGTTACTTCTTCCGGACGCTCATCGATCAGCAACACGATCAGGTGAACTTCAGGGTTATTACGGGCGATGTTCGCTGCGATGTTCTGCAGCATGATGGTCTTGCCGGCTTTCGGCGGGGCCACGATCAGGCCGCGCTGGCCTTTGCCGATCGGGGCACACAGGTCGATGACACGACCGGTCAAGTCTTCGGTGGAACCGTTGCCGGCTTCCATCTTCATGCGCACGGTCGGGAACAGCGGCGTCAGGTTCTCGAAGAGAATCTTGTTTTTCGCGTTCTCGGGACGATCGTAGTTGATCGTGTCGACCTTGAGCAGGGCGAAATAACGCTCGCCTTCCTTTGGAGGGCGGATCTTGCCAACGATGGTGTCACCGGTGCGCAAGTTGAAGCGACGGATCTGGCTCGGCGAGACGTAGATATCGTCTGGGCCGGCGAGATAGGAAGCGTCTGCAGAGCGGAGGAAGCCGAAGCCGTCCTGGAGAATCTCCAGCACGCCATCACCGGAGATTTCCTCGCCGCTTTTCGCGTGCTTTTTCAGCAGGGAGAAAATCACGTCCTGCTTGCGCGAACGGGCCATATTTTCTATGCCCATCTGTTCGGCCAATTCGAGCAGTTCGGTAATCGGCTTTTGCTTGAGTTCAGTCAGATTCATATAGGAATGACGTAATCATTTATGGAGGGGGGGAAATTAAGCTTTTGGCTTAATGAGGCCGCGCCGCAGAGAAGGCGACAGGATCGCGTACTAATCGAAAAGGAGAGCGTCGGCGACGGCTTGCAGGGGGCAGTGGAGAAACCAGTGCGGGGCCGAATGTACCACCTGAGTTTCAGAGCGTCTAGCCCTGTTTCACGAAAAAGCCCCGCAAATTGCGGGGCTTTTTGAGGACGCTTAGATATTGGCGTCGAGGAAAGCTTGCAGCTGGGACTTCGACAGCGCGCCGACCTTGGTGGCCTCGACGTTGCCGTTCTTGAACAGCATCAGGGTCGGGATACCACGCACGCCGTGCTTGGCCGGAGTTTCCTGGTTGTCATCGATGTTCAGCTTGGCAATGGTCAACTTGCCTTCGTAAGTGGTGGCAATGTCGTCCAGGACCGGAGCGATCATTTTGCAAGGACCGCACCACTCAGCCCAGTAGTCAACCAGCACCGGGCCCTGGGCCTTCAGTACTTCGGCCTCGAAGGTCGCGTCGGTGACGTGCTTGATAAGATCGTTGCTCATGGATGTCTCCGGGTTGTAAGCAAAAAAAACGTTGCCCATCATAGCCGCCCTTCCCGCGTTCAGGAAGCTGCAGCTGATTGACTCTTCCTATGATGGCGCATGAGTTTGGGTATAGCCCAACTCATGGGGTTACGGGAGTGATGAAGGCAATCCCTGTACGCAACGCCGCGTTACGCACATGTTCCTGCATGCTTTTCTGCGCCGCCCCGCTGGCGCGTCGGGCCAGGGCACGGAGGACCTTGCGGTGCTCCTGCCAGGTCTCCATGGCCCGCTCCGGCCGGATGAACGGTAGTTTCTGGCTCTCCAGGAACACCTCGGCACTGGCGCTGAGGATGCTCACCATCGCCTGATTGCCGCTGGCCAGCAGGATGCGCCGGTGGAATTCGAAGTCCAGCCGGGCGGCTGCCTCGAAATCACCGGCCTTCAGCTCCTTGCGCATCGCCTCGACGTTATCTTCCAGGATGTCCAACTCCCCGGTGGTCAGCGTCACCGCCGCCAGCCCCGCCGCAAAACCTTCCAGGGCGTAGCGCAGTTGAAAGATATCCAGCGGCGTCGCCTGTGCCGTAAACGGCCAGGCCAACCCCGGCAGCTCTTCGGCCGCTTGCACGAACACGCCTTTGCCCGGCTGCACACTTACCACGCCCAAGGCACTGAGGGACGACAAGGCTTCACGCAAAGAGGCCCGGCTCACGCCCAATTGCAGCGCCAGGTCGCGCTGGGAGGGCAACGCATCACCCGGCCCGAAGCCCTCGTCAGCGATCAATTTGCGGATGGCCTGTAGCGCCACTTCCGGTACGGCTTGGGCGATGAAATTCATAAGAAACTCAGGTTTCCAGTCAACTGAGCGGCTAGTTGTAAAGCTATTCGCAGCGCCCGGCAAGCCACGCCCCAAAGGGGCTCGCGCGGTTTTGACGGCGCTCGAAAAGGGTGCAGAAAACCCAGTAACTGTTCAGACCAGTAAGACCGCCAAGACTCAACAGCCACCGGCTCTGGCGCGAAATACGGCGGTGCTGGCATGGGCTGTGCACTGACAAAAATCGGAAAATCCTTTCGTCCTTTTCGGAGAGTCGCCATGACCAAGCGTTACAGCGCCCTGCTCACTGCCCTGTTTGCCAGCCTGATGCTGAGCCAGGCGCCCGCCCAGGCCAACGGTCTGGACGATATCGTCGCCCGTGGCACCCTCAAGGTGGCCGTGCCCCAGGATTTCCCGCCGTTCGGCTCGGTCGGCCCGGACATGAAGCCCCGCGGCCTGGACATCGACACCGCAAAGCTTTTGGCCGACCAGCTCAAGGTCAAGCTTGAACTGACCCCGGTCAACAGCACCAACCGCATCCCGTTCCTCACCACCGGCAAGGTCGACCTGGTGATTTCCAGCCTGGGCAAGAACGCCGAGCGCGAGAAGGTCATCGACTTCTCCAAGGCCTACGCGCCCTTCTACCTCGCCGTATTCGGCCCACCCGATGCGCCGATCAGCACCGTTGACGACCTCAAGGGCAAAACCATCAGCGTGACCCGTGGCGCCATCGAAGACATCGAGCTGACCGCCGTGGCGCCTAAAGAGGCGACGATCAAGCGCTTTGAAGACAACAACTCGACCATCGCCGCCTACCTCGCCGGCCAGGTGGACCTGATCGCCAGCGGCAACGTGGTGATGGTGGCCATCAGCGAACGCAACCCCAAGCGCGTGCCGGCACTGAAAGTGAAGCTCAAGGACTCGCCGGTGTACGTGGGCGTGAACAAGAACGAGCCGGCGCTGCTGGACAAGGTGAACCAGATCCTGGTCGCGGCCAAGGCCGACGGCAGCCTGGAAAAGAATGCATTGCAGTGGCTCAAAGAGCCGCTGCCGGCTGATCTCTGAGCGCGGTAACGAGGGTTAGCCTATGGCCTATCAATTCGACTTTGTGCCGGTCCTGGCCAATACCGATCTGTTGCTGCGCGGCGCGCTGTTCACACTTGAACTGACCGCCATCGGCGCCGTGCTGGGTGTGGCGCTGGGAATCGTCGGCGCCGTGGTGCGGGCGTGGAAGATCCAGCCGTTCAGTTGGATCTTCGGCGTGTACGTCGAGTTGATCCGCAACACGCCGTTCCTGGTGCAGTTGTTTTTCATCTTCTTCGGCCTGCCGTCCCTCGGCCTGAAAATCACCGAATGGCAGGCGGCAGTGCTGGCGATGGTGATCAACCTGGGGGCGTACTCCACCGAGATCATCCGCGCCGGGATCCAGGCGATCCCCCGCGGGCAACTGGAAGCGGCGGCCGCGCTGGCGATGACACGTTTCGAGGCGTTCCGCCATGTGGTGTTGCTGCCCGCGCTGGGCAAGGTCTGGCCGGCCCTGAGCAGCCAGATCATCATCGTGATGCTCGGCTCGGCGGTCTGCTCGCAGATCGCCACCGAGGAACTGAGCTTTGCCGCCAACTTTATCCAGTCGCGCAACTTCCGCGCCTTTGAAACCTATGCGCTGACGACCCTGGTCTACCTGTGCATGGCGCTGATGATCCGCCAATTGCTGAACTGGATCGGCCGGCGCTATGTCATGAGGAACGCCCGATGAGTGATTTTTCGTTCTGGGACATCGTGCGCAACCTGCTCACCGGTTTGCAGTGGACCTTGCTGCTGTCGCTGGTGGCGTTCATCGGCGGCGGCGTGATCGGTTTGCTGGTGATGACTATGCGCATCAGCACCAAGGCGTTCCCGCGCAATGTCGCCCGCACCTATATCGAACTGTTCCAGGGCACGCCGCTGTTGATGCAACTGTTCCTGGTGTTCTTCGGCATCGCCTTGCTCGGCGTGGACATTTCGCCCTGGCTGGCGGCGGCGATTGCCTTGACCCTGTTCACCAGCGCCTACCTGGCCGAAATCTGGCGTGGCTGCGTCGACTCCATCGCCCACGGCCAATGGGAGGCGTCCGCGAGCCTGGCCCTGAACCCGCTGGAGCAATTGCGCTACGTGATCCTGCCCCAGGCCCTGCGCATTGCCGTGGCGCCAACCGTGGGTTTCTCGGTGCA
Source organism: Pseudomonas sp. F8002 (assembly GCF_013385495.1). Classification (NCBI taxonomy): domain Bacteria; kingdom Pseudomonadati; phylum Pseudomonadota; class Gammaproteobacteria; order Pseudomonadales; family Pseudomonadaceae; genus Pseudomonas; species Pseudomonas sp. F8002. The sequence goes on from NZ_JACAPW010000024.1 coordinate 100,185, forward strand.
AGTGGTCAAGGGCACCGCCGTGACCTCGATCATCGGCTTCACCGAGCTGACCAAGACCGGCGGCATGCTCGCCAACGCTACCTTCGAACCCTTCATGGTCTATGGCCTGGTGGCGCTGGGTTACTTCCTGCTCTGCTACCCCTTGTCCCTCAGTGCGCGCTACCTGGAAAGGAGACTGCATGCCTCTGCTTAGAATTTCCGCCCTGCATAAATATTACGGCGATCACCACGTACTCAAGGGCATTGACCTGAGTGTCGAAGAAGGCCAGGTGGTGGCGATCATCGGTCGCAGCGGCTCGGGCAAATCCACCCTGCTGCGCACCCTCAATGGCCTGGAGTCGATCAACGACGGCGTGATCGAGGTCGACGGCGAATACCTCGACGCCGCCCGCGCCGACCTGCGCACCCTGCGGCAGAAAGTCGGCATGGTGTTCCAGCAGTTCAACCTGTTCCCACACCTGACGGTGGGCGAAAACGTCATGCTTGCGCCGCAAGTGGTGCAGAAAGTGCCGAAAGCCAAGGCCGCACAATTGGCGCGACAAATGCTCGAGCGCGTTGGGCTGGGGGAGAAGTTCGACGCGTTCCCCGATCGTTTGTCCGGCGGCCAGCAGCAGCGGGTAGCAATCGCCCGGGCACTGGCGATGTCGCCCAAAGTGCTGCTGTGCGATGAAATCACCTCGGCCCTGGACCCGGAGCTGGTCAACGAAGTGCTCAGCGTAGTGCGCCAACTGGCCAAGGATGGCATGACACTGATCATGGTCACCCATGAGATGCGTTTTGCCCGGGAAGTGGGTGACAAGCTGGTGTTCATGCACCAGGGCAAGGTGCATGAAGTGGGCGACCCGAAAATCCTGTTTGCCAATCCGCAGACCGCGGAGCTGGCCAACTTCATCGGTTCGGTGGAGCGCACGGACTGAGGCATCAGGCCCCGGGCGCCCACTCAAAACCGCCCAGCCCCTCAAATGTCGTTTCATCCCTGACGGCCAGCAAAGCCGCAGGCAGGAAGGTCTCGACGTTGACCAGGGCGGTGAAGCGGCGCCCATGCACCGGCATACCCGCTACGTGTGCAACAAGCCTATGGCCCGGCAGCAATCGTCCGGTCGCCGGCTCTTCAGACAGGTGCGGCGTTACCAGCTCAACGGATTTTCCATCGACTTGAGCGGACTGCAGGCTCAGGGTGAAATGCCCCTGGTGCCCAAACCGAAAGCCCTCCAGGCCTGCGGGTACGCCCGTAAAGCGCAGCGCCATGGATACAGGCACCTCACAGGCCATGCTCAGGCGAAGCGTGCGCTTGCCCAGCGCGATCTGTGGGTGGCCCCGCTCGGCTTGGCGAACCAGACCGTAATCAACCCGGGGCTGGCTCAAGAACACCTGGCAGTTATCTGCCCGCGCCTCATTGGCCAACACCACGACAAACAGCAGCAGGTAAAGGATAAGCCCATGACGCAGACGTCCACCGTCAAAAGGCCCCATCGGCTCAGAGGGTACGGCAGACCGCCGAACCTGTTTCATAGAATTTGTCGTCATTGGATTCTGGCTCAAGGTTCAGTTGCAACGAGCAGGTGCTTGAATCTGGCAAGGAGATGTTCAGCGCTCGCGACTCATCCAGGCTGTTAAGGAAGACCATGCCCTCGCCCACGACGCTGGTCAGGAAAGCATTGTTGCTGTCGAAAACCGAGGCTCCCTGGGGCAAGGGTTGGCCGTGCGCGTCACGGACCTCAAGCAATACACGGCGCACTTTCACTACTTCGAAATCGATCGTGTTGAAGGAACCGCGTCCGGCCGCAAGGACCTTGGTGCCGTTTTTCAGATCGATGCGCTTGGGCAGGGATTGGGTTTGCACCTCGACATTGCTGCTGCGGTAGGCAGGCAGGCTGGCGATCACCGCCTGCCCGCGGTAGTCAGTCCAGACCGGCCCCTGCGGCGTCGAAACCTTGGCTGCCCCGACATTACCCACCGAGACAATGCCAAAGGTGTCCTGGACGGCATAGGGCGAGAACGTCATGCCCCTATCGTGGACCACCACGCCGCCCTGCAATTGGCCGGTATACCCGGTGCTCAATGAATCATGTCGCACACCCAGCCCTATCTGGGTGTAACGCGGCATGGCATTCACGCGGGCGTGAACAGCCTGTGTACGGCTCGCCTGCTCACGCGCAACCCCCACTTCATAGTTCACATAGTCGTTGACCCGATCGCTGAAGGCGGTCCCAAGATCGAACCTGTCGCCCCGCCGACTGGCATACGAGGTGACGCGGCGATCCCCACCGAACGGCACGGTGACCTGCAACCGAAGCGAAAGCCCCTTATCCGACACATCGCTGCGCTCGTCTCGAACGGTGTTCTTGCCCTTGCGCGGTCGAGAGCCGCCCACCCGGGAATCCGCAATCAAAGCCACCTGGGTGTCATTGAACTGCTGGTTCCATGAGGCAAAGACGTGCTCGGCGGAGCGATCATCAAATTGCGAGCTGCGGGAATAACTGACGGAAAAGCCTCCCAGGGACGGGTCTACCCAACTCAAACCTACCGTGTATTGGTCCTTGAAGCGGGCATCCCGCTGGTCACGCCGCGTCGACTGCCCCACTTCCAGTACTTCGCGATAACCCCGCGTCTGGGTAGTGGCACTCGACGTCATTTCAATGCCGGCGAACAGCGGACTTCCCACGGTGACGGAGCTGCGAGCCCCGGTAACTTCGTCCCGGCCATCGCGAGACAGGTTCTGGCGCACGCCAACCGAAAGGTGCTGGAAAAAAACACTGCTCCACACGCCACCCGCCGCCTGGTATTCGTCGGTACTCAACAGGCCGAATCCCAGTGACGAGTTGCGCCCCAATCCCCAGGTTCCACTGCCCATCGCCACGACCGGAGGCTCCCCGGCACCCGGATTTGCCCCGCGCACCTTGCCCAGGGAGAAGTAATAACCGGGCTCTATCGGTACCGCCCCCGCAAAGGACGCGGCAGGGACGGTGAACCCATGCCTGCCACCGCGAGTGCCAATGACACTGACCTCAAGATCGCTGGTGCCATTGAGTATGGGTAATCCGGTCAACGTGAACGGGCCTTCCGGTACCAGTGTGGTATGGATCAACACCCCGGCCTGGCGCACCTCGACCCGGGATGGGCTCTGGGCCAGACCTTCGACCACCACGCTGCTGCCACCCGGACTGCGCGATTGGCCATCCGGCGAGAGCTGGAAACCCGACAGCTGTAACCCACCGAACACCGGGTTGTTGCTGGAAATCTGCCCGACCTGGAAGGTCGACTTCAGGGGCGCGAAATCGCGTTGGGCGTAGGCATTCACATGCTCGCTGCTGCGCTTGCCGTTATCGGAGACAAAGAATTGGCGGCTTCGGACGATCCAGTTGCCGATATTGAATCCCGCCTCGGTGTAGGCCGAAACCGAGCGGGAAGAGTCGCTGTTGAAGCGCTCTTCGAATCCCTGCACATCGTAATTGAACAAGGCTGCCGTGCCGCCCTGGGAGAAACTGCCGACATCCCATTCGGCCTCGCGCATTGACTGAGTAGGCACCACCAGCGATACCTCATCGCTGCCGGGGCGCAACTTGACGATGGTCGCGGGGTAAGCACCGAGAAAGTCATGACACGCCTGATCGGGCGCGATGCCCGGCCGAATAATCGCGGCGGGCAACCGCAACCCGGCCTTGTCCAGCAGGACCGGGGTAAAACACAACTGCCCCTGGTAGTCGAAGCGTGCCTCCACCAGGCCCAATGAGGTGCCGTTGACCTGCAGCCCCACCACGTGCACGCCCTCGCGGAATCGCGCAGCACTGCGAAAATAATGGGCAACCTTCGGGTCGATCCCGTTCGCCGACAAGACCGCCAGATCAAAACCCGATCCGAGTTCCAGCGCGCAGGCGGGAAGGCTCCACAGCGTTGCCAGGCCGATACAAGTCCGGGAAACCGAGGTTCGAATGGGTCGTACAGAGAGGCTCCAATCGTTTGCATGGGTAGCATTTCTCATAGACCGCTCAACCCGCCTCGACAACAACAGAGGCTTCGTAGGCGGTTGCCGAATACCCGTAGACCGTCGCGGGTTGAATCTCGACACCGCTGACCTGGGCCACCGCCTCTTCGATGCGGGTCGATAACACTTCGCCAGGCAGGATATAGGTGCGCGGCAATATCGCCGGGTGCCTCGACGGCAGCAGGTGCACCTCCAGCCCCATTCGGACCACGTAGGCACTGTCGTTATGAACCGTCAGCCGATTTCCCCGCAGCTTCCACTTCAGCAACTTCCATGGCTCCTGATGCCGCGGCAAGCCCTGGGGATGCAGGATCAGCGGTAAGTCCTGTCGAATGGTCACTCCAATGGTCGAGCGCCCTTCGGCGCGCGCCTGCGGAATACCTTCAAAGGTGACGCGCTTCAATCGCTGAGTCTTGAGCGGCTGCTTCAAGGTACTGATAAACCGCACAAGTTGTGTTTCGCCCGGTTCGACACGGGCGATAGGAGGCGTAACGATCAAGAGTGTCTCCGGATCTTCCGGGACGTTTTGAATGACTGTGTGAAGTAAAGCAGGGCCAGCGTCCGTATTTTTTACGTTGATCGTCGCTTCACCGTTCTCTTCATAAAGAATAACAACGGATGTTTCCGGCTCCATTCCATCCGCTCTTACACTGCCAGAGACTAAAAAATAAAGATTCGCACACCAGAACAGAGCATTAACTGTATTTAAAAGACGACTCATCGAACTCTACCCGCAACCAGATAACGCACCGTTGACAATCACGAAATACCTATACGCATATAAAGAGCCAGCACGAAGCCACGGTGCGCGACCGCCTACTAAATGCTGGCCATGTTTATAGAGTTAGATTCGAGTGACTACCAAAGTAGCAGCTCCATTCAATTGAATATCCCTGCTGAGATCCAGTGCATCGCCGCGATTGATCACAGCCTTGACTACGAGAGTGCCGGTAACGGAAGAGACCGCGGCTGGAGTTGTGTTGTTATTACGGCTCCAGGAGTGCTGGTAAGGAGATTTTTCGACCTTGCCGTCACTGGTGCTCCAGGCACCGCCGGAGCTTGTCCTTCTAAGCGGGTACAGCGTAGCGCCGACAGTGGTCAAGGTGGCGAGCCTGATCGAATAGCCACCGGTATTCCTGGTTCCGACCGCGCCAAGACCAAAGTTGTGGTTGTCGGTGAAGCCGGTTCCCAGGATCCCCCTTACGACACTGTTTGTTTGTGAGTCAGTAACGGACAGTGCCATCTGGGCAGCCGCCGCACCACAGTTGACGTTTAACGGCAGCGACTTTTCCGGCAGAGGATAGAAAGAGGTCAGCGGAATGCTCGATGCATTGATCGTACCGTAATCAACGGTGCCGCCTGTGGCGCCGAGGTTTACCGTGCATGCAGCTGGTTTAATGGTTCCGGTGACTCTCAGGTTCCCGGCACCACTTGTATTTGCTTGAGTACCCATGCTTACCGCCAGGCCAACGACCACTATTGCCAAACCAAATGTTCTGTTCATGTTCATCCTGTCACTGAAGTTCTCAGGTGCATGTGGTTCGCCGGGCTATTCCATGCCCAACTGCTATCAACCTTGATAGGCAAACTACAAATAGTTAACACCACGGCCTAATTGCCGAGTGACAGTCTCTCTCGTAAACACCCGAAGAAAGAATGAGACGACGCCTGAACTAGTGTCAGAGCGGTAAAAAAACAATGTCCCCTTAGGTCATACTTGAAGTAGTCCTGACTTAATTATCGACTGGAACAAATAACCCAGACATGTAGGCATATTCAGGAAGCCTATTAACGCTGGAGATTTCCGTTATTCCACTTGCCCTACGGAACAATCGCCAGGTGCATCAAGAATCACCCTACATATCTCGCAGATTTTCCTCCAAGACACCGATGAGCGAATTCCGGAAGCACTACGCGTTGGCGTCAGCGGTTGATCGTGGCACGATGGCGAGGTTATCGACCGAGACCCCTTAACCATGCCGCAATCCCAAGCCAAGAATCTGTCCCTGATCGCCGCCATCGACCTGGGCTCCAACAGCTTTCACATGGTCGTGGCCAAGGCCCAGAACGGCGAAATCCGCATCCTTGAGCGGCTCGGCGAGAAAGTGCAGCTGGCTGCCGGGATCGACGACGAGCGTCAGCTCAATGAAGAATCCATGCAGCGCGGGCTCGATTGCCTGAAGCGCTTTGCCCAACTGATCAACGGCATGCCCCCGGGCGCCGTGCGGATCGTCGGCACCAACGCCCTGCGCGAAGCCCGCAACCGGGGCGAGTTCATCCGCCGCGCCGAGGAGATCCTCGGGCACCCGGTAGAGGTCATCTCCGGCCGCGAGGAAGCGCGCCTGATCTACCTCGGCGTGTCCCACACCCTGGCCGACACTCCGGGCAAGCGCCTGGTGGCCGACATCGGCGGTGGCAGTACCGAATTCATCATTGGCCAGCGCTTCGAGCCGCTGCTGCGCGAAAGCCTGCAAATGGGCTGCGTCAGCTACACCCAGCGCTATTTCAAGGACGGCAAGATCACCCCGGCCCGCTACGCCCAGGCTTATACGGCGGCGCGGCTGGAGATCATGAGCATCGAGCACGCCCTGCACCGCCTGACCTGGGATGAGGCCATCGGTTCGTCCGGCACCATCCGCGCCATCGGCCTGGCCCTCAAGGCCGGCGGCCATGGCACTGGCGAGGTCAACGCCGAAGGCCTGGCCTGGCTCAAGCGCAAGCTGTTCAAGCTGGGGGATGCCGAGAAGATCGACTTCGAAGGCATCAAGCCTGATCGCCGCACCATTTTCCCGGCGGGCCTGGCGATTCTCGAAGCGATTTTCGACGCCCTTGAACTGCAACGCATGGACCACTGCGATGGCGCCCTGCGTGAAGGGGTGCTCTACGACCTGCTGGGCCGTCATCATCATGAAGACGTCCGTGAGCGCACCCTCAGCTCGTTGATGGAGCGTTACCACGTCGACCTGGAACAGGCGGCGCGGGTTGAACGCAAGGCGCTGCATGCTTTCGACCAGGTCGCAGCGGATTGGGACCTGGAAGACGGCGTGTGGCGTGAACTGCTGGGCTGGGCGGCCAAGGTCCATGAAGTGGGGCTGGACATCGCCCACTACCATTACCACAAGCACGGCGCCTACCTGATCGAGCACTCGGACCTGGCGGGTTTCTCCCGTGAAGACCAGCAGATGCTCGCGCTGCTGGTACGCGGCCACCGCCGCAACATCCCCCGGGACAAGTTTGCCGAGTTCGGTGCCGAGGGCATCAAGCTGATTCGCCTGTGCGCGCTGCTGCGGTTTGCGATCCTGTTCCACCACATCCGTGGTACCCAGGAAATGCCGCAAGTGGTCCTGCGGGCCAATGCCGACAGCCTGGACGTGGTATTTCCGAAGAACTGGCTGGATGAAAACCAGCTGACCCAGGCGGATTTCGCCCAGGAAGCCGAGTGGCTGACGCGGGTTGGGTTCACGCTGAACGTGCGCTGATATGAGTGAGTGACGCGGAGCGTCACAGGATGTATTCCCACGCAGAGCGTGGGAACAATCCAACGCCACAAAACAAATGTGGGAGCGGGCTTGCTCGCGAAGGCGGAGTGTCAGTCAACAGATTCATCGACTGATCCACCGCTTTCGCGAGCAAGCCCGCTCCCACATTTTTGACCGCGTCGGTTTTTAGTTCACCGTCAGAATCGGGCTGCCCAGCTTCTCCAGCAATGTCGCCTGGGCGCTGCGCGGGTTCTGGTTGCCGGTCGGGGTGTTGCGCACGTAGCGCCCGTCCGACTGCAGGCTCCAGCTGTGGGTGTTATCGGTGAGATAACTTTCCAGCTCCTTCTTGACCCGCATGATCAGTTTCTTGCCTTCCACCGGGAAGCAGGTCTCCACGCGTTTGTCGAGGTTGCGCTCCATCCAGTCGGCACTGGAGAGGAACATCTGCTCCTCGCCGCCATTGAGGAAGTAGAACACCCGCGTGTGCTCCAGGAAGCGCCCGATGATCGAACGCACGTGGATGTTATGGGATACCCCGGCGATGCCCGGCCGCAGGCAGCACATGCCTCGCACCACCAAATCGATACGCACACCCGACTGGCTGGCCTTGTACAACGCGCGGATGATCTTCGGATCGGTCAGCGAGTTGAACTTGGCGATGATGTGCGCCGGCTTGCCTTCGAGGGCGAACTGGGTCTCGCGGGCAATCATGTCGAGCATGCCCTTCTTCAGGGTGAACGGCGCGTGCAGCAGTTTCTTCATGCGCAGGGTCTTGCCCATGCCGATCAACTGGCTGAACAGCTTGCCGACGTCTTCACACAACGCGTCGTCGGAGGTCAGGAGGCTGTAGTCGGTGTAGAGCTTGGCGTTGCCGGCGTGGTAGTTGCCGGTGCCCAAGTGGGCGTAGCGCACGATCTCACCGGCTTCGCGGCGCAGGATCAGCATCATCTTGGCGTGGGTCTTGAAGCCGACCACGCCGTAGATCACCACCGCACCGGCCGCTTGCAGGCGGCTGGCCAGTTGCAGGTTGGACTCTTCGTCGAACCGCGCCCGCAGTTCAATCACCGCCGTCACTTCCTTGCCGTTACGCGCGGCATCCACCAGCGCATCGACGATTTCCGAGTTGGCGCCGGAGCGGTACAGGGTTTGGCGCACAGCCAGCACATGCGGGTCCTTGGCGGCCTGACGCAGCAGGTCGACCACCGGGGTGAAGGACTCGAATGGGTGCAGCAGCAGAATGTCCTGCTTGCTCACCACACTGAAGATGTTCTCGCTGTTTTGCAGCAGTTTCGGGATCTGCGGGGTGAACGGCGTGTATTGCAGCTCCGGGTGGCTGTCCAGGCCAGTAATGCTGAACAGACGCGTCAGGTTCACCGGGCCATTGACCTGGTACAGCTCGGTCTCGCTCAGGTTGAACTGCTTGAGCAGGTAGTCGGACAGGTGTTTCGGGCAGGTGTCCGCCACTTCCAGGCGCACCGCATCACCGTAGCGACGGGAGAACAGCTCGCCGCGCAGGGCGCGGGCCAAGTCTTCGACGTCTTCGGAGTCCAGCGCCAGGTCGGCGTTACGGGTCAGGCGGAACTGGTAGCAGCCCTTGACCTTCATGCCCTGGAACAGGTCATCGGCGTGGGCGTGGATCATCGACGAAAGGAATACATAGTTATCGCCAGCGCCCCCCACCTCTTCCGGTACCTTGATGATCCGTGGCAACAGGCGCGGTGCCGGAATGATCGCAAGGCCCGAGTCGCGACCGAAGGCATCGATACCTTCCAGCTCGACGATGAAGTTCAGGCTCTTGTTCACCAGCAGCGGGAACGGGTGCGTCGGGTCGAGGCCGATGGGGGTGATGATCGGCGAGATTTCGTCGCGGAAGTAGCGGCGCACCCAGGTCTTGATCTTGGTGGTCCAGTGCCGGCGCCGGATGAAGCGCACGTGATGCTTTTCCAGTTCCGGCAGCAGGATGTCATTGAGGATCGCGTATTGGCGGTCCACGTGGCCGTGTACCAGCTCGCTGATGCGGGCCAGGGCCTGATGCGGTTGCAGGCCGTCGGCACCGGCTTGTTCACGGGCGAACGTGATCTGCTTCTTCAGGCCGGCGACACGGATCTCGAAGAACTCGTCCAGGTTGCTGGAGAAGATCAGCAGGAATTTCAGCCGCTCCAGCAACGGATAGGACTCATCCAGTGCCTGTTCCAGCACGCGGATGTTGAATTGCAGTTGTGACAGCTCGCGATGGATGTACAGGCTGCTGTCATCCAGGTTGGTAACCGCAACCACCGGTACCGGCGCGGCAGCGGGCGCTTCGGCCACCACGGCAGGCGGGGCCGGCTCCAGCTCCGGCGGGGTCTCGGTAGCTTGTTCGACCACCGGGTGAGCGTCTTTTACGGCAACTTCTGTGAGTCCTTCGGTATTCATCGAGTGTTCCTGTGAGGGCTAGTGTTGCTCTCTAAGCAATTGGGCAGCGCGGGCGGCGAAGTAAGTCAGGATGCCATCGGCACCCGCGCGTTTAAAGGCAGTCAGGGATTCAAGGATCACCCCTTCACTCAACCAACCATTCTGGATCGCGGCCATGTGCATGGCGTATTCACCGCTGACCTGATAGACAAAGGTCGGCACCTTGAATTCCTCTTTGACCCGATAAAGGATGTCGAGGTACGGCATCCCGGGCTTGACCATCACCATGTCGGCGCCTTCGGCCAGGTCCGCGGCCACTTCGTGCAGGGCTTCGTGGCTGTTGGCCGGGTCCATCTGGTACGAGGCCTTGTTGGCCTTGCCCAGGTTCAGCGCCGAGCCCACCGCATCGCGGAACGGGCCGTAATAGGCGCTGGCGTACTTGGCCGAGTAGGCCATGATGCGCACGTTGACGTGTCCGGCCAGTTCCAGGGCTTCGCGAATCGCCTGGATGCGACCGTCCATCATGTCCGAGGGGGCCACCACCTGGGCGCCCGCTGCGGCGTGGGACAAGGCCTGTTTTACCAGCGCATCAACGGTGATGTCGTTCTGAACATAGCCTTCTTCGTCGAGAATGCCATCCTGCCCGTGGGTGGTGAACGGGTCCAGCGCCACATCGGTAATCACCCCCAGCTCCGGAAAGCGTTCGCGCAAGGCGCGGGTGGCGCGCTGGGCGATGCCGTCGGGGTTCCAGGCTTCGGCGGCGTCCAGGGACTTGAGCCCGGACGGCGTGACCGGGAACAGCGCCAGCGCCGGAATCCCCAGTTCAACCCAGCTCGCGGCCTCTTCGAGCAGCAAATCAATGGTCAAGCGCTCCACGCCCGGCATCGACGCCACCGCTTCCCGACGATTTTCACCGTCCAGCACAAACACCGGCAGGATCAGATCATTCACCGTCAGCACGTTTTCACGCACCAGGCGCCGGGAAAAATCATCACGACGGTTGCGACGCAGACGAGTGGCGGGAAACAGGCGGTTGGCGGGGGTAAAGCTCACGGCAGACTCCTGAGCCCGGCTTGACGGGCGAGCGTGACAGTTATAAGCGGCCATTATGACGAAGGAATTACAGTTGTGGTTAGCTCATGCGCCGTAAGGCAACCGGCGTGCGACCTGTAGTCGCATTCGTCGTTTATGTAGGAATTGTTCACTTCGTGACACATCTCGATACTTTCATGAATGTTCACGAAGGCGTAGGCTGCGCGTTCATTTCGCCAGCACCCAGACCATGCTTCAACAATTTCTGCATGACTTCGGCTACTTTGCGCTGTTCCTAGGCACCTTCTTCGAAGGCGAAACCATCCTGGTTCTCGCAGGCTTCCTGGCGTTCCGTGGATACATGGATATCAACCTGGTGGTGGTCGTTGCCTTTTTCGGCAGCTACGCCGGCGACCAGTTGTGGTACTTCCTGGGACGCAAGCACGGCCGCAAACTGTTGGCGCGCAAGCCGCGCTGGCAACTGCTGGGCGACAAGGCCCTGGAGCATATTCGCAAGCACCCGGACATCTGGGTGCTGAGCTTCCGGTTTGTCTACGGTTTGCGCACGGTGATGCCGGTGGCCATTGGTTTGTCGGGCTACCCGCCGGGCCGCTACCTGTTGCTCAACGGGATTGGCGCCGCCGTGTGGGCCGCTGCGCTGGGCGCTGCGGCTTACCATTTCGGCGCGGTACTGGAAGGCATGCTGGGCAGCGTCAAGAAATACGAGCTGTGGGTGCTGGGCGCACTGCTGGTGCTGGGCCTGGGCTTGTGGATTCGCCGGCGCGTCAAGAACGCCCGCCTGACCCGCGAAGCCTGTGCCGCCGAGAAGGTTCGCCTGGCGGCCGGCGAACCTGAAAAAGCCGAAAAGCCTACGACGCCAGTCGAGTAAGCCGGTCTCTGCAACAGTAGAGGCCGATGCCGCTGAGCAAGCTGTAACTGACCAGGCCCAGCCAGCCCAACGCGCTGGCCGGCCACAGCCCCACCAGCGGCGCCAGCCACACCAAAGGCACATTCAGTGCCAGGCGCAGCAGTTCAGCCTTCAACGCCCACGGGCGGTTCTCCAGCGCCACCCCCAGGGTAAACAACCCCAATGCCATCGCGCTCCAGCCCAACACCAGGGCAGCGGTCGGCAAGCCCTCGCCGAAATTCATCAGGTAGCTGCCAAAACCCACGTACGCGGCAAACTGCAGCGCGATGTAAATCTGTTGGCGCCCATCCAGCGGCACCTCGAACTTGCGGAACTGGCTCAAGTCCGGCTTGGCCATCGGGTACTTTGCCGCCACATCCGCCGGGCGCCAACCGGTGCGCATGAACCAGATCCGCAGCTTGTCCCACCCACTTTCGGTGCGCCGTGCATCACTCCACAGCTGCGCATAAAACTGCAGGTTGGCCCACAGCGGGTTCCAACTGGCCAAGGGCGTGGTCACGCCAAAGATTACCGGCTCGTTATCGTCTTCTTCCTGGAAGGAGCCAAACAGGCGGTCCCAAATAATGAACACCCCGCCGTAGTTGCGATCCATGTAGAGAGCGTTCTGTGCATGGTGGGCCCGATGATTGGACGGCGTGACGAAAAACCACTCGTACCAGCCGAGCTTCGGCACATGCCGCGTGTGCACCCAGAATTGATACAGCAGGTTGAGGGACGCCACGCTGATAAACACCACCAGCGGCACGCCCAACACGGCCAGCGGCAAGTAGAAGATCCAGCTCAGCAGGAAGCCGGTGCTGGTCTGGCGCAAGGCGGTGCTGAGGTTGTAGTCCTCGCTCTGGTGGTGCACGGAATGCGCGGCCCAGAGGATGTTGCGCTCATGGCCCATGCGATGCAGCCAGTAGTAGCAGAAGTCATAGAACACAAAGGCGAACACCCAGGTCCAGACGCTCTGGGCCGACAGCTCCATGATCGCCAGGTGCTTGAGGGCGAAGGCATAGGTGAGGATGCCCACCCCTTTGGTCAGCAGCCCTGTGGTGGTGGACAGCACGCCGGTGCTGAGGCTGTTGATGGCGTCGGCCACCCGGTAGTTGCGTTGGCCGCGCCGGTAGTCGGCCAGCAGCTCGACCACGATCAAGGCAATGAAAAACGGTACCGCGTAAGGGACGAAGTCCATGGGCAAGTCCGGTCAATTATTGTTACATCTAGAGTAGGTGTAGCGGCTGGATATCCCATTGGCAATGAGTGACAAATGAGTAGACATTTAACGCCATGAATCAGGAGAAATGCCCATGAGCAAAAAGATTGCAGTGATCCTTTCCGGCTGTGGCGTGTACGACGGTGCCGAGGTTCATGAAAGCGTGATCACCCTGCTGCGCCTGGACCAGCGCGGCGCCGAGGTGCAGTGTTTTGCGCCGAACATTGCCCAGTTGCATGTGATCAACCACCTGACGGGCGAGGAGATGCCCGAGTCGCGCAATGTGCTGGTGGAGTCGGCGCGCATTGCCCGTGGCGAGGTGAAGGACATTCGTGAGGCCAACGCCGAGGATTTCGACGCACTGATCGTGCCCGGGGGGTTTGGCGCGGCGAAGAACCTGTCGAACTTTGCCGTGGAAGGCGCCGGGTGCAGCGTCAACCCGCAGGTGCTGGAACTGGCCGAGGCGTTTGCCGAAGCGGGCAAGCCCGTCGGGCTGATCTGCATCTCGCCGGCGCTGGCAGCGAAGATCTATGGCCCAGGCGTGACCTGCACCATCGGCAATGACGCCGACACCGCAGCCGCCATGGACAAGATGGGCGCCACCCACCAGGAATGCGCGGTCGACGACATCGTCGAAGACAAGGCGCGCAAGCTGGTGAGTACCCCGGCCTACATGCTGGGCAAACGCATCAGCGAAGTGGCGTCAGGCATCAACAAGCTGGTGGACCGGGTGCTGGAACTCACCCACGAGAACGATTAGGCCTTCATCAGCCGGGTCAGAATCCGATCCAGCGAATTGGCAAACGCCTGCTTATCCTTGTCCCCATGGGGCGGCGGGCCACCGCCCATCTGCCCCTGCTCCCGCAGATCGGTGAACAGGTTACGCACCGCCAGCCGCTCGCTCATGTTCTGCGGGCTGAACTCCTTGCCTCGTGGGTCGAGCGCAGCCACGCCATTCTTCACCAAGCGGTCGGCCAATGGCACATCGCTGCAGATCACCAGGTCACCGGGCACGGCGTGCTCCACCAGGTAGTCATCGGCCGCGTCCGGGCCGCTGGGCACCACGATCAACTTCACGCACGAAAAGCTCGGCTTGATCTGGCTCTGCCCGGCCACCAGCACCACTTCGAACTGGCGCTTGAGGGCGAACTTCACCACCTGATCCTTGGCTGCCCGGGGGCAGGCGTCTGCATCGATCCACACGCGCATGGTTAAGCCACCACCCGGCGCTTTTCAGCCAGCCGGCTGCGACCGTACAGCACCACAATCGCCAGGATCGCCACAGCCTGGGCGCTCAGGGAATAGGCATCGGCGTGAATGCCCAGCCAGTCGAAGTCAAAGAACGCCACCGGCCGGGTGCCGAAGATCCCGGCTTCCTGCAACGCCTTGACGCCATGCCCGGCGAATACCACCGACAACGCGCACAGCAACGCCGCGTTGATGCCGAAGAACAGCGCCAGCGGCAGTTTCGCCGAGCCCCGCAGAATCACCCAGGCCAGGCCCACCAACAGCACCAGCGCCGTGGCGCCACCGGCCAATACCGCGTTGTGCCCGGCAGGGCCGGCCTGCAACCACAGGGTTTCGTAGAACAGGATCACTTCGAACAGCTCGCGGTACACCGAGAAGAACGCCAGCATCGCAAAACCGAAGCGCCCGCCACCGCCTACCAGGCTGCTCTTGATGTAGTCCTGCCAGGCGGCCGCGTGACGGCGGTCGTGCATCCACACCCCGAGCCACAGCACCATCACGCTGGCAAACAGCGCCGTGCAGCCTTCCAGCAACTCGCGCTGGGCGCCGCTGACGTCGATCACATAAGCCGCCAACGCCCACGTCGCCAAGCCGGCCAACAGCGCCAGGCCCCAGCCGACGTTGACGCTGCGCACCGCCGATTGCTGGCCGGTGTTACGCAGGAACGCGAGAATCGCCGCCAACACCAGGATCGCTTCCAGGCCTTCGCGCAGCAGGATCAGCAAACCGGAGATGTAGCTCAGGGACCAGCTCAAGCCATCGCTGCCCAGCAGGCCGGCGGACTCGGTGAGCTTGCCCTTGGCCACATCCAGGCGCTGCTGCACTTGCTCGATCGGCAAGCCGTCCTGCAATGACTGCCGGTAGGCCATCAGGGCCTTTTCGGTGTCCTTGCGCACGTTGGCATCAACGTTATCGAGGGAGCTTTCAACCAGCTCGAAACCTTCCAGGTAGGCGGCTACCGACAGGTCGTAGGCCTGCTCGTGCTCGCCATTGCGGAACGCGGCGAGGCTTTTGTCGAGGGTGGCCGCGGTGTAATCAAGCAACTGCGCCGGGCCACGCTTGACCTGCGGCGGTTGGGCGCGCTGGGCGCGGAAGGTGGCAACTGCGCCGGGACCTTCGGCAGCCAGCACTTCGTTGGGGGTCTGGCGCGCGAGGTCGGCGAGATTGAAGGACTTTTCACTTTTCGCGGCAGCCGGGTCGGCGGTGAAGCCGGCGATATAGGTCGCCAGGTCCCAGCGCTGGCGGTCGTCCAGTTGATCGGCAAACGACGGCATGTCGGTGCCTTCCACGCCCAGATCCAGGGTGTTGTAGATCGCGTAGAGGCTCAAGCGATCGAGGCGTGCAGCGTCCCGCAGGTTGGCGGGCGGCGGCGTCATGCCCACGCTTGCGGGGCCATCGCCGGCGCCTGTGGCGCCGTGGCACACCGAGCAGTTCTGCGCGTACAGCGGCGCACCGCGCGTCGGGTCGGGGGTAATGGCCGGAGCCTGGCTGACTTCATAGGCCACTGCCAGCTTGGCGCCCAATTGTCGGGCCTGGTGCGCAACCACCGCGCCGTCCTGATGGGCCGTTACGGCGGCCAGCAGTTCATCCACGCCTTTGATCAGTTCGGCGCGCTCGGGCTTTTCCGGCAGATCGGCCACCAGCCCCTGCAACACCCCGAGAAACTCTACCTGTTCACGGTATTCGGAATCATCGATAACCTTGCCCGCCTCCACCGTCGGCGGGTAGTCCGCACCGATGTGATCCAGTAAATGCAGGGCCTGCGGGGCGCCCTCGGCAGTCGCAGCCAGCAGGTTGAAGCTGCACGACATCAACGCCGGCAGCACCAGCCAGGCAAGAAAACGGAAGGGGGCAATCATGAATGAATCTCAAAGGGAAATACGAAGTAACACATTGTCAAACCTTAAGGGGTTTGACTCAAGGCGTTAGTGATTCGGGGATAGGGATAACGACACTGAGGTAGTGGCATCCGAGCTAAAAAACGGATCCAAAAGGCCATTGTTTTGCCAGTAATGCAGCTTATAATGCCGCGCCTTCGTTATTTCGAAATGGCATTTCAGCTCCTCTTTTTATGAGGAATTGGCCGGATCGCAATGCGTTCCTGCCATTGGTGATTCGGCCCGACCAGCACATTCGGCCGATTACGTTCAGGGAAGAAGTTCTTCGATGGCATCTCGCGCCTTTACCTCGCTCGCGCTCGCGGCAGTGACCTTGCTGTCCGGTTGTTCGATGTTTCGCAGCTACGACACCGAGCTGCAAGCCACCAATCAGCAGTTGGCCACCGGCAACGTCGACGCCGCGCTGACCCTGCTTGAGAAGAACAACACCGGCGACGACAAGGACCTTCTCTACTACTTCGAAAAGGGTGAGTTGCTGCGCGCCAAGGGCGACCTGACCGGCAGCCAGGTCGCCTGGCGCAGCGCCGACCTGCAAGTCTACAAGTGGGAAGAGTCGGTCAAGTTCGACACCGACAAGTACCTCGCGCAGTTCGGCGCCTTCCTGGTCAATGACAAGGTCCGCCGCTACGAAGGCTACGACTACGAAAAGGTCATGCTGACCACCCAGATGGCCCTCAACCTGCTGGCGCTGAATGACTTCGACGGTGCCCGCACCGAGATCAAGAAGACCCACGAACGCGAAGCGGTGATTGCCGACCTGCGGGACAAGGAATACCTCAAGAGCGAAAACGAGGCCGAGCGCCAGGGCATCGCGACCCAGTTCAAGGACCTGCGCGGCTACCCGGTGGAAAGCCTCAACGCCCCTGAAGTGGTAAGCCTGAAGAACAGCTACCAGAGCGCGTTCAGCCACTACCTGGCCGGCTTCGTCTACGAAGCCCTGGGCGAAAAAGACCTGGCCGCACCGGGTTATCGCAAGGCCGCCGAACTGCGCCCCAACACACCGCTGCTGGAACAGGCCCTGCTCGACCTGGACAAATCCAAGGTCGGTGCGGACGAGACTGACGTGCTGATCGTGGTGCAAAGCGGCCTGGCGCCGGCCCGCGACTCGATTCGCCTGCCGTTGCCGATCCCCATCGACGGCCACCTGGTGATCACGCCACTGTCGTTCCCGGTGATCAAGCCCGACACCTCGACCGCGCCCTTCGCCCAGATCGGTGTCGACGGCCGGCAACAGAACCTCACTGCCCTCAACAGCACCACCGCCATGTCCCGCCGCGCCCTGCGGGATGACATGCCGGGGATCATCCTGCGCACCACCGTGCGCGCCGTCACTCGCGGCATCACCCAGAACAACCTGAACAAGACCAACCCGATGGCGGGCCTGGTACTCGGTATTGCCTCGGCCGTCACCGAAGGCGCCGACACCCGCACCTGGCGCACCCTGCCGGACATGACCCAGGTGACACGCCTGCGCCTCAAGCACGGCGAGCACCAGGTCAGCCTGCCCAACGCCCTGGGCGGCACGCTGGTGACGGTCAAGGCCGATCAGCGCTACCAGGTGATCACCCTGCGCGTGGTCGGCAACCAGGTCTTCGCCGGCGGTCTTGCAGCCCACGTGGTGCAGAACAATCCGCCCCAGGCCGTCGCCACTCTCAAACAACCTTAAGGAGCACGCTATGCGTCATTTCATCCTCGGCGCCCTGGCGCTGATCCTGCTGGCCGGTTGCGCCACCCCGCCACCGCCGGAACCCGGAAGCGCCGCGAGCAAGATCGTGGTGATGGGCAAATTCAAGGGCATCGCCGTCGGCGCCATCCGGGTCGCCCGGGAAAACGGCTTCCTGACCGCCAAGGTGCAGTTGAGCAACATCACCAGCAGCAACCAGATGATGTATTACCGCTTCGCCTGGCTGGGTGCCGACGGTTTCCCGGTGGGTGATGAAGAGACCTGGAAGGTGCTGAACCTCTACGCAAACCAGGCGACCTTCCTGCCGGCCATCGCCAACCTGCCCCAGGCTGCCGACTTCCGCCTTGAAGTGAAGACGCCTTGATCCACCCACTCATTCAGTTTCAGAGAGACATCCCCATGTTTGCACGCTTCTCGTTCCTCGCCGTGGTGGCCGTCCTGGCCAGCGGCTGCGCCAACACCTCGCCAGTCCTGGGCGGTAAAAACATCAGCTACGGCGACAGCAAGGCCGTGGAACTGGTGACCAACGAGTTCGGCTCCACCGACCTGCAGATGATCGCCGAAAGCATGACCCGCTCCCTGGCCCAGTCCGGCATCCTGCAAGGCCGCCCGGTGGTGCAGGTGTATGACGTGAAGAACAAGACCAGCGAGTACATCGATACCCGCGAGATCACCACGTCGATCAAGACCCAGCTGATGAAGACCGGCACCGCCCGCTTCGCCAGCGACAACACTGACATGCAAAGCCAGGTCGACCAGCTGAAGCTGCAGAACCAGAGCGGCCTGTACAAGAAGTCGACCGTCAGCAAGACCGGCAACATGGTCGCCGCCAAGTACCGCCTGGAAGGCTCCATCAGCTCCATCGTCAAGCGCAGCTCGGACTACAAGGACGTGTTCTACAAGTTCAGCCTGCAACTGGTCGACGTCGAAAGCGGCCTGGCCGAATGGATGGACGAAAAAGAAATCCGCAAGACCACGGAGCGCTAAGCAATGCGTGCATGGATCGGCATGATCGGCCTGCTGTGCGCCTTTGGCGCCTCGGCCGCACCGAAGATCGCGGTAACCGACCTGGCCTACGAGGCTCGCGTGGAGGAGTACATCCACCAGGTCGCGGCCAGTAATAATTTCCAGGCCAGCGCCTACAACGCCAGCGGCGGCTCGAGCTACAGCGAGTACGAAAGCCGTACCAGCTACATCGAGCAGACCGAGCTGCGCAAGTTCAGCGGCGACATCAAGGGGGAAATCCTCAAGTCGCGGCAGTTCCAGCTGGTGCAGGGCACGCCTTACACCGCGGACGCCAAGGGCGATGTGTATGACGTGATCAAGCGGATCAAGGCCGGTAATTTCAAGGGTGCGGACTACGTGCTGTTCGGCACCTTGTCGGACATCGACTTCACCCAGGACATCAACGCGCTCGACCACACCAACAGCTACTCGGCGGTGCTGGGCCTGACGCTGGTGGCGGATTTCAGCCTGATCAACACCCGCACCTTTGAGATCACCTCGGCGTTTACCGCCATGGGCGAAGGCCAGGACACCAAGCTGGTGAACAACCGTGACGTGCGCGTGAGCCTGAACCGGCCTCGCGTGGTGCGGGAAGTGTCGAAGGCGTTGGGCGAGGATGTGGCGCGGCAGTTGGCCGAACAACTCGGCGGTGGTTATCAGGAAGCACCTGGACAGCCTGCATTGCGCAATAACCTGCCACGGGATGAAGCGCCGAAGATCCTGCGCTGAACGAAAATCCCGCTACCGACATAAAACCAATGTGGGAGCGGGCTTGCTCGCGAATGCGGTGGATCAGTCAATACATCTGGTGACTGACACTGCGCATTCGCGAGCAAGCCCGCTCCCACATTTTTGATCCGGTTTCGTCAGTTAAGCCGTTGCGCGATGCAAGCTGGCCAGGAACCCCGCCGCCCCAACGAACAAGCCAGCAAACGTACGGTTCATGCGTTTCTGCTGCTTCGGTGTGCGCAACAGGCGCAACACTTTCGACGCCAGCCCGGTGTAGCCGGCCATCACGATCATGTCCACGCAGATCATTGTCGCGCCCAGGATCAGGTATTGGTTCAGCAGCGGCGCCTGCGGGTTCACGAACTGCGGCAGCACCGCCAGCATGAACACCAGGGCCTTGGGGTTGCTGGCGTTGACCAGGAACCCGCGGAACATCATCGCCATCGGCTTGCCGATCGGGCGAATCGCCGCGTCATCGCTCAGGTCGGTTGGCAGCGCACGCCATTGCTTGATGGCCAGGTACACCAGGTACGCTACGCCAAACCATTTGATCGCATAGAACGCGGTGGAGGATGCGGCGAGAATCGCCCCCAGGCCACCGGCGACCACGGCAATCTGCATCGCCAGGCCCAACTGCAGGCCCAGGGCGTTCCAGTAACCGCGCAGGAAACCGTATTGCAGGCCGCTGGACATCGACGCAATGGCACCGGCGCCAGGGGAAAGACTGATGATCCAACTGGCCAGGAAAAAGGCCAGCCATGTGTCGAGCGCCATTACACACCTCAGAGCTTAGTTTGCTGAATGTTTCTAAACTAACGCTGCCGGCCGAGAAATGGCTAGAAAAATTTTGGGGTGCGCCTTTGTGGCGAGGGGGCTTGCTGTGGCGAGGGAGCTTGCTCCCGCTGGAGTGCGTAGCGCTCCCGGCTTTTTTTGGGGCTGCTACGCAGCCCAGCGGGAGCAAGCTCCCTCGCCACAGGTTAAGGCAGCACGTCGCTGCCGCGCCAACGGCGCACCGAGCGCTGGAAGAACAGGCTGTTGGGCACTTGCACCATGACACTGCCGGTACCGGCCTCTTCCACTTCGATCAGCGTGGTGTAGAGCAGGTTGATCGCCACCACCCGGCCTTTGACGCCGGGCTTGTCGACGGTGTCCACCAACTCGACCACATCGCCCAGGCGGAACGGCCCGACGGTGAAGATCAGGATGGCGCACAGCAGGTTGGACAACACCGACCACATGGCGAAGAACGCCACCGCGGCCACCGCCACAAAACCCGACAACGCTGTCCACAACACCGTGGCAGAGACGCCCAGGCGCTCCAGCACGAAGATCAGCGCGCTGCCCATGATTAGCCAGCGCAGGCCGCCGCGCAGCGGCATCAGCAACTGCGGCGGGAACGGATAACGTTCCCCCAGGCGGTTCAGGCATTTGGCGACGAAACGCTGGGCGAGATAGCCGGCCAGCAGGATCAGCAGAATCTGTACGGCCACCCAGATCGGCGCGATCCATTGGGCCGGCAGTTGCAGCGCTTCCATCAGGACAGCGCCTCCAGCTCCGCTTGCAAGGATTCCAGCAGTTCGAGGGCTTCCATCCAGGTCTCCTCCAACTGCGCTTCACGTACCTTGAGCTTGGCCTGTTCGGCCAGCAGGTCGCGCAATTCATCCTTGCGGGCCGGCTCGTAGACGGCGCTGTCACCCAGGCTGGTTTCGATCTTCGCCAGCTTCTCGTGGATCTTGCCCAATTCGGCTTCCAGCTTGTCCGCTTCACGCTTGTGCGGGGCCAGTTGCTGACGCAATGCAGCCGCGGCCTGGCGCTGAGCCTTCTTGTCGGTCTTGTCCGGGTTGACCGGCGTGTTGCTGACCGGCGCGTTGCGCAGGCGGTAGTCCGACAGCCAACGGGCATAGTCTTCCAGGTCGCCGTCGAATTCCTCGACCTTGCCATCAGCCACCAGCAGGAAGTTATCCGTGGTGCTCTTGAGCAGGTGGCGATCGTGAGACACCACCAGTACCGCGCCGCTGAATTCCTGTAGGGCCATGGTCAACGCCAGGCGCATTTCCAGGTCGAGGTGGTTGGTCGGTTCGTCGAGCAGCAACAGGTTTGGCCGGTCCCAGGCGATCAGGGCCAGGGCCAGGCGGGCCTTTTCGCCACCGGAGAAATTCAGCACCGGCTCGTCGATGCGTGCACCACGGAAGTCGAAACCACCGAGGAAGTCCCGCAGGGTCTGTTCGCGTTCGGTCGGCGCCAGGCGTTGCAGGTGCAGCAGCGGGCTGGCCTTGGCGTCGAGGGAGTCCAGCTGGTGCTGGGCGAAGTAGCCCACCACCAGGTTCTCACCGCGCACCAGGCGACCGGCCAGGGGCTGCAATTCGCCCGAGAGGTTTTTGATCAAGGTCGACTTGCCCGCGCCGTTGGGGCCGAGCAGGCCGATCCGCGCGCCAGGGGTGAGCTGCAACTTGACCTTCTCGAGGATGGTCTTGTCGCCATAGCCCAGGCGGGCATCGGAAAGGTCCAGCAGCGGGCTGGAGATTTTCACCGATTCGCGGAACACAAAGTCGAACGGTGAATCGACGTGGGCCGCCGACAGTTCTTCCATGCGCTCCAGGGCCTTGATCCGGCTCTGGGCCTGACGGGCCTTGGTGGCCTGGGCCTTGAACCGGGCGATGTAGCTTTCCATGTGCGCGCGCTGCGCCTGCTGCTTCTCGTAGGCCTGCTGTTGCTGGGCCAGGCGTTCGGCACGGGCGCGTTCGAAGGCGCTGTAGCCGCCGCGGTACAGGGTGATTTTCTTCTGGTCGACGTGGGCAATGTTGTCCACCACGGCGTCGAGGAAATCCCGGTCGTGGGAAATCAGCAACAAGGTGCCCGGGTAGCTTTTCAGGAAGTCTTCCAGCCACAGGATCGCATCGAGGTCCAGGTGGTTGGTCGGTTCATCGAGCAGCAACAGGTCCGAGGGGCACATCAGTGCCTGGGCCAGGTTCAGGCGCATGCGCCAGCCACCGGAGAAGTCGGCGACCGGGCGGTCCATCTGTTCGTTGGTAAAGCCAAGGCCGGCAAGCATCTTGCGCGCACGCGCGTCGGCGGTGTAGCCGTCGGCGCTGTCCAGTTCCGAGTGCAGGCGGGCCTGTGCGGCGCCGTCCTGGGCTTTCTCGGCCTCGGCGAGGTCGTGTTGCACCTGGCGCAGGCGCAGGTCGCCATCGAGCACGTAGTCGATCGCAATGCGTTCGAGGGTGTCGATCTCCTGGCGCATATGGGCGATGCGCCAGTCGGCCGGCAGCAGACAATCCCCGGAGTCGGGAGTCAGCTCACCCAGCAGCAAGGCGAACAACGTGGATTTGCCGGCGCCGTTGGCACCGATCAGGCCGGCTTTGTGACCGGCGTGCAGGGTCAGCTCGGCGTCTTCGAGAAGACGTTGCGGGCCACGCTGTAATGTTAGGCTTTGAAGTCGGATCATAATGGCGGCGGAGTCTACCAGCTTCGTTGGCCGCTGGCTTGGGTGTGAATATGTGCGCTGACCTGTGGAGCTTTGCCCTCTCGACCTACGCCCGCTCGGGCGTCGAGGACGCGTGCCTGCGCTTGCAGGCGCAAGGGGCTGATGTGTGCCTGGTGTTGTGCGGGTTGTGGCTGGAGCAGCGGGGTGTGGCGCCGGAAACGTCGCGCTTGCAGGCACTGCGGCAAATCGCCGGGCCGTGGCAGGCGGAGGTGGTTGAGCCGCTGCGGCAAGTACGCACGCAATGGCGGGCCATGGCGCAGCAGGATGCTGAGCTGGGAGCGTTACGGGAGCGGGTCAAGGCTTTGGAATTGGATGCAGAACGGCTGCTGCTATCACGCCTGGAAGGTGTGGCGCAGCGTTGGCCGATGGCCGAGGTGAATCATCAAGCATGGGTTGAAGGACTGGCGGCCGAAGCCGCCAACCTTGACCACGACGCGCTGCATCAGCTGCGCGCCGCGGTTACCGGCACTTAGGAAGCGCTGGTTGGGGTGACGCTTGGCGCTGCCGGTGCAGGCGTGCTGCTGGCCGGAGCGGTTGGCGCTGTGGTGCTGGCAGCAGGTGCAGCCGGGGTCGCAGGCTTCGCAGCTGGAGTAGCTGGTTTGGCTGGTGCTGGCTTGGGGGCGGCAGGTTTAGCGGCTGGTTTGGCAGCAGCAGGTTTGGCGGCCGGCTTGGCAGCTGGTTTCGCAGCAGCAGGTTTAGCGGCCGGCTTCGCGGCTGGTTTTGCAGCAGCAGGTTTAGCGGCTGGCTTCGCAGCTGGTTTTGCAGCAGCAGTTTTAGCGGCTGGCTTGGCAGCTGGTTTTGCAGCAGCAGGTTTAGCGGCTGGCTTCGCAGCTGGTTTTGCAGCAGCAGTTTTAGCAGATGGCTTCGCGGCAGGTTTTGCAGCAGCGGGTTTAGCGGCTGGCTTCGCAGCTGGTTTCGCAGCAGCGGTTTTAGCAGTTGGCTTCGCGGCTGGTTTCGCAGCAGCGGTTTTAGCAGCTGGCTTGGCAGCTGGTTTTGCAGCAGCGGTTTTAGCAGCTGGCTTGGCGGCTGGTTTTGCAGCAGCGGTTTTAGCGGCTGGCTTGGCAGCTGGTTTTGCAGCAGCGGTTTTAGCGGCTGGTTTGGCAGCTGGTTTTGCAGCAGCGGTTTTAGCAGCTGGCTTGGCAGCTGGTTTTGCAGCAGCAGTTTTAGCCGCTGGTTTGGCAGCCGATTTAGCCGGTGCTTTTGCCGCAGGCTTGGCCGCAGCTTTTGCAGGTGCCTTGGCAGCGACTGCCTTGCTGGCTGGTTTTTTCGCCGCGCTGGCTGCAACGGCCTTAGCCGGAGCACGGGTGCTCAGCACTTTGCCTACAGCTTCCTTCACACGACCAACACCCTGGGCCAATTTCAGGCTCTCGGAAGCATCACGCTTGAGTTGGGAAATGTAGGTGCGGGTTTCGGATTGACGATCCTTGAGGGCGTCGAGCAAGTCCTCAAGTTCTTTGACGGCGTCCTTGGCCTTGGCTTGTGCCTTGGCTTTGCCAGCGGTCGCTGCGCCTTGCAGTTTGGTGCGGGATTTGTGCAGTTTTTCCTGAGCTTTGCCGCGTTGTTTTTCAAGCTTGGCGAGCAACTTCTCAGCATCAGCCAAGGCTTGTGAACAGGCGCTTTCCAAATGTTCGAGCAGGCTGCCCGAAAGTTGTTGGAGCAAATGCAACGGGGTATTTACAGGCTTCTGTTTGGCCGACATGGTTTACCTCCTGGCTGACGTGGGTGCGGCTCATACTAGCCCTCTGCTCTTACCGCCGCTAGGGCATGTTGACAGTATCGATTGGCTTGCGTTGCACCGCACGAAAATTCTTATTGATATAACGAAAATCCACGCCACTTTTTAAGCATTCACACTGGCATAATCCATCGCACTTTCGGCTGGAGAACGCCCATGTCGCGTTACCTTTTTTTAGTGTTGAGCGTGGTGCTTTGCGTGGCCAACGCAAGCGAGAAATCCCCCTCCAAAGATGACCACGACCTGGCCTACAGCCTGGGCGCGAGCCTGGGTGAGCGCCTGCGCCAGGAGATGCCTGGGTTGCAGGTAGAGGCGCTGATCGACGGACTCAAACAGGCCTATCAAGGTAAGCCACTGGCCCTGGACGACACACGCATCGAACAGATCCTTGCCCAGCACGAAGCACAAAACGCGCCGGACAATCGAGCACCACAAAGTGAAAAGGCACTCGCTGCCGAGCAACAATTTTTAGCCAGTGAAAAATCCAAAAGTGGTGTGCGTGAATTGGCAGACGGCATCCTGCTGACCGAACTGACCCCTGGCAGCGGGAAGAAACCGGCGGCCGATGATCGCGTGCAAGTGAATTATGTTGGGCGGTTACCCGACGGGACCGTCTTCGACAAGAGCACACAACCTCAGTGGTTTCGCCTGGACAGTGTGATCAATGGCTGGCGCAGTGCGTTGCAACAGATGCCGGTGGGCGCGAAATGGCGCCTGGTGATTCCATCCGACCAAGCCTATGGCGCTGATGGCGCAGGCGAGCTGATCCCGCCTTATACGCCGCTGGTATTCGAGATCGAGTTGCTCAACGCGGGCGCCTGAGCCCAAACGAAAAACGGTGCGCAATGCGCACCGTTTTCTTGTGTCGGGGGGAGTCAGGCCTTAGCCGTCAACTCTTCCTTGTGAGCGTTGTGCAGTACTTCGATCAGGCAATCTTCCAGCTCGAAACGCTCGTGAAGCAAACCACCCAGCTCTTTGAATTTTTCTGCAACGCACTGGCCGGCATCACACAGGTCGTTGAACGCCAGCAGCTTCTCGGTGATGACATCGATGCGCGGGTAAATCGTCTCCGCCAAATCGAGGCCACGTTGATCGTCGAAAGCCTCGGCCTCTTTGGTCAACTGCTCGTAGACACCGAAGTGCCCCGCCGATACGTAGTCCACCAATACGCCGCAGAATTCCTGCAATGGCTTGCGGTTCTCGCTGAGTGCTTCGGGCTTGGCACCGAGAGCATCAAAGGCCCGAACCAGTTCGTGACGCGCTTTCAACCAACCATCGATCAGTTTGTGCACCCCACCCCAGCGTTCCTGAGCATTCTGACAACTTTCCAGCATGATGATCTCTCTTCCCTATAGGGGCGCCGCACGCTGCCCGCGCAACACTTCAAAGTTAAAGCGGCAACCGGGCAAAGGTGCATCGAACAGTCTGTTTCAATAACGCGTGCGGGCCAGATTATGCCCGCACGACTATGTCATCAAGGTACGCAGGAGAGAAAGTTCATACAAGTGTTTAATCCCTTCCTACAACCTGCGGTTACCTTTCAGTGCCGTGCAAGGCCAAAACGCTGGCTCAGCAGCAACCGCGAGAACTGCGCGATGCCAAGGATCAGCATCGCCACGAAAAACAGCAGGCTCCACTCGGGAATACTCAAGTCGAACAGCGTCCAGTTGATTTCCACGCAGTCGACGGTGCCCTTGAAGATCAAGGCCAACGTCTCTCTCAGCGACAGGTTCTCGATCATGGATTGAAGGCCG
Source organism: Pseudomonas sp. F8002 (assembly GCF_013385495.1). Lineage (NCBI taxonomy): Bacteria > Pseudomonadati > Pseudomonadota > Gammaproteobacteria > Pseudomonadales > Pseudomonadaceae > Pseudomonas > Pseudomonas sp. F8002. The sequence continues at coordinate 126,738 of NZ_JACAPW010000024.1, forward strand.
GGCCAACAGGCAGGGAGCTGTTCCGGCGGCGTGTTTTGCAGCAGCACCTGCCGTACGGCGGTAATGGCGCCCAGCACTGCACACCCCATGCTCGCCGCCCAATACAGGTAGATCCCGGACCGCTTCGGCCCATGAATCGCCGCCACGAGATTGATCAGCGTGAAGGCAGCCACAAGAATTCGTTGCACCTGGCACAGGAAACAAGGCCGCAAAAGCGCGGCGTATTCCAGGTAAAAGGACGCGCCCAGCGTCAGCGCACCAGCCAGGAACGCCAGGAGGAACAGGGAGCGTGAGGGGGCCAAAGACATTGTTTATCCGCAACGCAAGAGATAGGTAGTTACGGTAGAGGAAAGACCTTACCCCTTTCAATACGCGCCAGAGCAGACGATTCCGCGAGAGCGTAGGGATATCCCGTCAGAAGGCGAGCGATTAAACGCGCGTCTACGTAGGAGTTTACTACAAGCCGTATTGACTACAGCTATTGCCGTTATTGAAGGGTTGGCCACCAGACAATTCTGAGGCAACCCTTACTCTGTTTCCTACTTCAAACCCGTGCCGGCACCGGCAGCGGTGACGCCAGCAAACGCTTGTCCAGCAAGCCCAGGCCTTCCTGGAACAACTGGTTGCTGCGCTCGGTGTCGCCCAACTGCGCCAGCAGGCGTGCCAGCTCGGCGCAGGCCTCAGGGTTGCGCTGCACCTGCAGGCTGCTTTCAAGGTAGTCCCGCGCCTTGCCCCACAAGCTGTTTTGCAGGCACAGGCGCCCCAGGGTCAGCAGCAGGCTGGCATCGCCTGGATGGTCCTTGAGCCAGCCTTCGGCGAACTTCAACTGCTTCGCCGGATCGCTGCCACGCAGCAGCCCGTAGAGCCGGATCAGATGACTGTCGTACTCGCGCTTGAGGGCACCGCGCAGCACTTCTTCGGCCTTGGCGTCCGCGCCCAACTGGCGCAGTTGTTCGGCGTACGCCAGCACCAGTTGCGGCTCCTGGCGCTGGGCCGAAGTCAGTTGTTGCCAGGCCAGCTCCAGGGATTGCTGCCCGGCCTCGCCCTGCTCTTCGCGCTGGGCAGCCAGGGTCAGGTTCTCGCCCCAGGCGCGTCGCTCCAGGTCGGCCAACTCGGCAGGCGGCAACACCTTGTCCTTGCGCAACTCCGGCAACATCCGGATTACCGAAGACCAATCGCCACGCTGTTGATACAGCCGCTGCAGTTGGCGCAATACCTGGACGTTATGCGGATGACGCTCATGCATGGCCTGCAGGGTGATCAGGGCGCCATCGGTGTCACCGCGGTCCATCTGCAACTGCGCATGACTCAAGGCTACCGCCAGTTCGGCCTGGGGCTGGCGCTCAAGCGCGCGTTCCAGCAGGCCATCCGCTTCCTCATAACGGCCCTGTTCGTTGGCCGCACGGGCGGCGCCGAGGTAGTAGAGCAATGGCTGGCGTTCGGCCTCGGCCGCACGGTGCAAGTGACGCTCGGCACTGGCCCAGCGCCCTTCGGCGAGGTCCATCTGGCCCTGCTCGATGGCAACCTGGACCCGACGGCTGCGGTTGCGCCGCGACCACGGATTGACCACGCCACCCGAGGTCAGCACCAGGCCCAGCAGTACCCTGGCCAAATAGATCACCAGGCCGATGGCAAACAACGCCACCAGCGTCGACCACAGCCCGGACTCGTAATGCAGCACATGGGGATAGGTAATCAGCACGTAGCCGGTATGTTTCGAAATGCCCACGGCCAGTGCCAGGGCGATCGCAATCGCCAGCACCAGGATCACATAGAAGCGCTTCATCGGCTTTACTCCTGGGTCGCCGGCTTGCCAGCGGAAGCCTTGGCTTCCTCGGCAGACAGGTGGCGACGGTCAAGGTAAGCCTGCACGGCAGCCAGGCTCGCGGCCAGGTCCGGCGTGACCACCGAGACGGCCTTGGGCTCAAGCTCGGCAATACGGGCCAGCATGGCTTTGCTTTGCGGGTTGTCTTGATTGAAGTTGTCCTGCAACACGCTGCGGGCCTCGCCCAGGGATCGGCTGTACACCGCCGGCTCGCCGTTGAGCGCCGCCCATTGCGCCTGCTCCAGCGCAAGGCTCAGGGCCAGGCGCACCTGGTTCAGGCCTTGCCCTGCCAGGAGCGGGCGAATGTTGTCATCAGGATTGAAGTCGATGCGGAAATACCGCGAGATCTGCGCCCACCACTGACTCCAACGGCTGTCCGTGTCGGTGGTCGGACGCCCATCATTGGCCGCTTCAGGGAGTTGGTATTCCGGCGCGATGGCCGCCAACTGCACGACCTGATCGCGCAATGCCGCCAGTTGCAGGTACAGCCCGGTACGGTCCGGCTGTTCGATATTGCGCAACGCGGCGAGGCTCTTGGCCAACTGCTCACGGGCGGCGTAGGAGCCAGGGTCACTTTGTTCGCGGAGGATTTCGTCAGCACCCTGGACCAATGCCTGGGCACTGTTGATGTCCTGCAAGGCGGAAAGACGCAGGCTGGCCAGGCGGATCAAGTGCTCGGCCTCGGCCAGGCGCCAGTCCTGGCGGCTGGCCCCCAGCACGGTTTCCAGGCGCTGGCTCAGGCGTTGTTGATCACCCTGCAATTGCGCCACCAGCCGGCGACGCTCTTCCAGCTCATCGGCGCCGGGCAGTTGCCCCAGACGGGCCGACAGCTGCTGCTGGCTCTGCTTGAGGCTCTGGGATTGGTCGTCCAGGGTTTGCACTTGGCCCAGCTGTTGCTGGCTGCTCGCCTGCAGTGCGCGGACCTGCCAGATCCCCCAGCCACCGGCGGCAACGCCGGCGGCGCCGAGCAACAAGGCCACGATGGCCAGGCCGTTGCCACGGCGCGGGGCGGTGGTGACCGGTGTCTCAACAGGCGCATCAAGCGCGGGCTGAGCTTCATCTTTAGGCAAGGCTGTTTCGCTCACGTATCCATCCTTTGCGTATTAGAGAGTGGGAACGGAAACACTCCGTAACGCCACTAACAAAGCCGCGGCACTGGCGCCACGACAATCCACAACTTCTTTCGCGCCAGCGGCACGCGCCATCTCGGCGACTCGCGGGCTGGGCACGAACAACGGCAGCTGTGCCACCTGGGGCCAATCTGTACCGGCCAGCGCTTGCAGGTGTAAAAAACCCTGCCCACTGCTGACCACCACGCCGTTCAAGCGTTCCACGTTTATGCGCTGGGTCAGCGTTGCACGGTCGTAGTCCGGCAGGAAACGGCGATACAACTCCAGATAGTCGACACTAGCACCTTGCTCGCGTAAACGCTCAGCCAGCAGCTCTCGCCCGCCCTCGCCCCGCAGGATCAGCACCCGGGCGCAGGGCTTCGAGATAGCCTCGCGCAAGGCGACCAGTTCAAGCAAGGCTTCACTGTCGTCGCCGTCGTGGGGATAACTGACATCAAGGCCATGCTCGGCCAACACCTGCGCCGTAGCAGCGCCGACACTGAACCACGGTAACGCCGGCGGTTGCGGCCAGTGTTGAGCCAACAACTGCAAGCCCAGGCGCGCGGCCGGCTTGCTCACCACGATCACCGCGCAATAGCGGTCCAGCTCGCGAAAAACAGTCTGTTGTTCAGGCGTGACAGGCAGCGCTTCAATCTCCAGCAACGGCAGGCTGCTGCTAAAAACACCTTCTTCGGATAACGTTGCCGCCAGGGCCGCCGACTCCTCGGCAGGCCGCGTCAGCAGCACACGCCATTGCATCACTGCGGCCCGGCCTCGCCGTACACCGCTTGCAGAATGGCACCGGCGCCTTTTTCCAGCAGTTCCTCGGCGACCTTGATACCCAGGCTGGTGGCCTCGCTTTGCGGCCCGCGAATCTCTGCGGTGAGCAACAACCCACCACTCGGGTCGCCCACCAGGCCACGCAGCCAGAGGTTCTCGCCCTCAAGCACGGCGTAACAGGCGATCGGTACCTGGCAGCCACCGTTGAGGTGCTTGTTCAGGGCACGTTCGGCGGTGACGCGAATTTCGGTGTCCTGGTGATCCAGCGGCTTGAGCAGCGCATGAATTTCGCTGTCGGCGGTGCGGCATTCAATGCCCACAGCGCCCTGCCCGCCGGCCGGCAAGCTGTCTTCGACGCTGATGGCCGAGGTGATGCGGTCTTCAAAGCCCAAGCGGATCAAGCCGGCTGCCGCGAGAATGATCGCGTCATATTCACCGGCGTCGAGCTTGGCCAGGCGAGTATTGACGTTGCCCCGCAGGAAGCGGATTTGCAGGTCCGGGCGGCGGGTCAGCAACTGCGCCTGGCGACGCAGGCTGGAGGTGCCGACGACGCTGCCCAGCGGCAGTTCATCCAGGGAGGCGTAGGTATTGGAAACGAAGGCATCGCGGGGGTCTTCGCGCTCGCAGATGCAAAAAAGGCCCAGGCCTTCGGGGAAGTCCATGGGCACATCTTTCATAGAATGCACGGCGATGTCGGCTTCGTTCTCCAGCAGAGCGGTTTCCAGTTCCTTGACGAACAGGCCCTTGCCGCCGATTTTCGACAATGGCGAATCAAGCAGCTTGTCGCCGCGACTGACCATGGGCACCAGGGACACCTTCAGGCCAGGATGAGCCTGCTCAAGGCGTGCTTTGACGTATTCGGCCTGCCATAAGGCCAGGGCGCTTTTACGGGTGGCGATGCGGATTTCGCGAGAGGACATGGATCAATCCGTACTGAATAGATACGGCAGATAATAACAGCTCAGGCAAATGCGCTTTGATTTGAATCAGCAAGTGCGGGGCCTCCCTGGCCGCGTCGCACCGGGATATGGGCAGTGAAGCTCGCGTCAGCCCTCGGGCTAAAGCTGCTGCATCATCTTGCGCACACCGGCGACATGGCGCCGGCTGACGATCAAGGCGTCGCCATTGAGGCCCTTCAGGAACAGCTGAAAGTGCCCAAGCGGCGTGCGCTGCAGACGCTCGATTCGCTCGCGGGCCACCAGCGCATTGCGGTGGATGCGCACAAAGCGGTCGCCAAATTCATCTTCCAGCGCCTTGAGTGGCTCATCGAGCAGCACTTCACCGGCCTCGTGACGCAAGGTCACGTACTTGTGATCGGCGATGAAGTAGACCACCTGGTCCAGGGGAATCAACTCGATGCCCTTGCGGGTACGGGCGCTGATATGGCTGCGTGGCCCATTGCCGCCCTGGGCTGCGGGCTGGGTCAAGGCTGCCAGTTGGACACGATTGGGACGCTCGGCCTTTTTCAAGGCGCGAAGCAACGCATCGGCATTGATCGGCTTGACCAGGAAACTGGCGCCGCTGGCATCCAGGGCCTCGGAAGAGAACTCATCCTGGGAGGCGCACAGCACCACCGAAGGCGGCGACTCTCGCTCGCTCAGGCGGGCAGCCACCTGCAAGCCATCAAGGCCCGGCATGCGGATGTCGAGCAACACGACGTCCGGCTTGAGGCTGTCAATAAGGGCCAAGGCTTCCTCACCACTGGTGGCGCTCGGCTCAAGGACATTGTAACCCTCGAGTTCACTGACCAAACGGCTCAGTCGCTCGCGGGCTTGGGGTTCGTCATCAACGATCAGGACATTCATATTGCGCTGGATTCCTGCGTGAGTCTCGCACAAGGATAGCGTAGACAGGTGCGGTGACTTCCGTCACGGCGATCCACGCTAAGACTAGCGCGAGCGGCAAAAAGTGCCCCGAGAGTGGCACCAATATTTACCCGGACCTGTTCAATCGCGCCCAAAGCCTGCTGCCTTCGGGCATCGTCGTAGGGTTTGCTGATACACAATACGAACACCCCCTCTCTAATGGATAGCCTGGAGTTCGACCTCATCGCCCGGCATTGGTGCAGTGCACCTTCCGTCAGCGCGAAGCTCTATCAGTGCAACTGTAGACGCTGGCGAAGACGATATTGCTCAATCGTCAAATATCGTTTCAATAAACACGCTTTGTTTGACCAAGGACCGCAAGTTTCCCCCCCCGATCGGTCCTGGCTCCAGTCTCGTCCTGCGCGAGTCCGGGGGCAAGGCACTTAGCCATCTTGGAAACAAATAAAAATGCCCCGCCCCGGCATCGTCGCCTCCGGGGGCAACCCTGTTATTATCGGCGCCACACTTTCATGCCCTCTTTCCAGCAGATCACGAGCGAATCCATGAGCACCGACAAGACCAACCAGTCCTGGGGCGGCCGCTTCAGTGAACCCGTCGACGCCTTCGTCGCGCGCTTCACCGCCTCCGTCACTTTCGACCAGCGCCTCTACCGCCACGACATCATGGGCTCGATCGCCCACGCCACGATGCTGGCCAAGGTCGGCGTGCTGACCGACGCCGAGCGCGACAGCATCATCGACGGCCTGACCACCATCCGTGGCGAGATCGAAGCCGGCACCTTCGACTGGCGCGTCGACCTGGAAGACGTGCACATGAACATCGAGGCCCGCCTCACCGACCGCATCGGTGTGACCGGCAAGAAACTGCACACCGGTCGCAGCCGTAACGACCAGGTGGCTACCGATATACGCCTGTGGCTGCGGGACGAGATCGACCTGATCCTGGCAGAAATCACCCGCCTGCAAAAAGGCCTGCTGGAGCAGGCAGAGCGTGAGTCCGGCACCATCATGCCCGGCTTCACCCACCTGCAGACCGCACAGCCTGTGACCTTCGGCCACCATCTGCTGGCCTGGTTCGAAATGCTCAGCCGCGACTACGAGCGCCTGGTGGACTGCCGCAAGCGCGCCAACCGCATGCCTCTGGGCAGCGCTGCACTGGCTGGCACCACCTACCCGATCGACCGCGAATACACCGCGCAGCTGCTGGGTTTCGACGCCGTGGGCGGCAACTCCCTGGACGGCGTGTCGGACCGTGACTTCGCCATCGAATTCTGCGCCGCGGCCAGCATTGCGATGATGCACTTGTCGCGCTTCTCCGAAGAGCTGGTGCTGTGGACCAGCGCGCAATTCCAGTTCATTGACCTGCCGGACCGCTTCTGCACCGGCAGCTCGATCATGCCGCAAAAGAAAAACCCCGACGTGCCGGAGCTGGTACGCGGCAAGAGCGGCCGTGTATTCGGTGCGCTGATGGGCCTGTTGACCCTGATGAAAGGCCAGCCGCTGGCCTACAACAAGGACAACCAGGAAGACAAGGAACCGCTGTTCGACGCCGCCGATACCCTGCGCGACTCGTTGCGTGCCTTTGCCGACATGATCCCGGCGATCAAGCCCAAGCACGCCATCATGCGTGAAGCGGCCCTGCGCGGTTTCTCCACCGCCACAGACCTGGCGGATTACCTGGTACGCCGTGGCCTGCCGTTCCGCGACTGCCACGAGATCGTCGGGCATGCCGTGAAGTACGGCGTGGACACCGGCAAGGACCTGGCGGAAATGAGCCTGGAAGAACTGCGCCAGTTCAGCGACCAGATCGAGCAGGACGTGTTTGCGGTGCTGACCCTGGAAGGCTCGGTGAATGCCCGTAACCATATCGGCGGGACTGCGCCGGCGCAGGTGAAGGCTGCCGTGGTTCGCGGCCAGGCATTGCTCGCCAGCCGCTAACCCAAAGGTAAGTACCCCTGCAAACAGGGGCAAACACTGAACCTGTGGCGAGGGAGCTTGCTCCCGTTGGACTGCGCAGCAGTCCCATTTTGGGGCCGCTCCGCTGCCCATCGGGAGCAAGCTCCCTCGCCACAAAAGCAGTTTTTATTTCTTCGCAGCAATCATCGCCATAAACGCCGGCATCGCCGCTTCCTTGTCCGCCGCCACCCGCTGGGCATTCGGCAGCGCCTGCAAGCGCTCCAGCAACGCCTTGGCCTTCGGCAACTCAGCCAACAGATCCAGCCCGAACAGCTTCCCGGCCACGGCACAGGCCAGGTCCACGCTGTACACAAAATACAAATCCGCAATCGTGAAACTGTCCCCCGCCACATACGGCGCAAACTTCCCGTGCCGCCCCAGCGATGCGATCCCCAGCAATAACTCCGCCCTGGACTTTTCCTTGATCGCCACCGGCACCGGCATTCCGAAAAACGCCTCGGCAAAACACGCCCGGGCCGGCAACTCGATGTACAGCTCGATTTCCCTGCACAACGCCAGCACCTGGGCGCGCTGAAACGGCTCGCTCGGCAGCAGCGATCGCCCGCCCTGGGTCTGTTCGAGGTATTCGAGGATCACGCTGGTTTCGTTGATAAACCCTTGCTCGACACCCAGCACCGGCACCTTGCCCCGCGGGCTCACGGCCAGCGCTTCCGGGGTCTGGCCTGCGTAGAACGGCACCTCTTCGAAGGGCAGCCCTTTCTCCAGCAGCGCCAGTTTGACCATGTTGTAGTAGTTGCTGACCGAAAATCCATAAAGCTTGAGCATCACAAAGCCTCCAGGCCGTGTACGGGGTTGGCAGCAGTGGTTATAGATCGGGAGGCCGCGCCTGGCCAGCAGCATCAGCCGAGTGAATGGGGGTAGACTGGCGCCCTTTCCTCCAGGAGCCTGCCATGAGCGAGCCAACCGATATCGACAACGACGAAGAAGAGTTCGCCGAGACCACCTTGATTGAAGCGATCGAAAACCAGATCGAAAGCGACATCCCGCCCGCCGCCAAGGCCACGTTCAACAAGCTGACCCTGGTGGGCTACGAGCGCGAAGACATCCTGCAAATGATGGCCCACGTCCTCGCCATCGAAATTGACGCGCTGCTCGAAGAAGATCGCGCTTTCAATACCGAATGGTATGAAACTGCGTTGCGTGCGCTGCCAGAGCTGCCGCCCGAGAAGCAATAAGCCTCGCACCGCGCTGGCCAGCAAACTCTTGCTGGCCACAATCCTGCCCCACATCAACACCGCATGAGTTCCGACTGGACAGCTCGCCCAAGTGCGTTCACCTTATGGCTGCTAACGTCTAAAAATTCCTAGAAAGTCTGGAGTCCTTATGTCGTATACCCCTGAGTTGGTTGCCGAACTGGAAATCCTTGCACTCTTCAACCTGGGCAGCTCCCAGGAAGGTCTGAAAGTTCATCAGACTGCCGCTCCCACTGCCATTGCCGCCGCCCGGCGCCTGTTTGATAAAGACCTGATCGACCAGCCAGACGGTGGTTACCTCACCAGCCTCGGCCGGGACGCTGCCGAACACGCACAAAGCCTGCTGACTATTCTGACGACCGCCAAAGAAGCCGCCTGACACCTCGTATCGCCCACGGGATCCTCTCTTCACGGATTCCGCGGGCATTCCCGCGCCCGGGATAAAATTCCGGCGTCAAAAACAAATTCCCTCTAAACCTCCTACGCTACTGGCTGTAAACTCCCACACGGCCGCCCACGTCGGGCCCTGCGAGCCACCGAGTTCGACATGACCCGCACCCACGAAATCCGCCCCGACCTGGACGAAGGCATCGACCGCAAGGTGCTGGCCCAGTTACGCGCGCGGTTTCTGGCCCTGAACGAAGGCCGCATGGCCCGGGCCGTCGAAGGACTGACACCACGCCAGCAAAGCGTATTGACCCTGCTGCCGCTGTTTTTCCACGTAAATCACCCGCTGTTGCCGGGCTATGTGTCGGGCAGCACGCCGGCCGGCCTGTCGAATTTTGAACCCGACGCGCAAGCCTTGGCCGAGGCCCAGCGCCTGACCCGCACGTTTTCCTACAAGCCCCGCCACGGCAACCCACCGCGGCCGATTCATGGCCTGTTCCTGATGGGCAGCCTGGGCACCCTGGCCCAGGCCGATCAAAGTGATATGGACGTGTGGGTCTGCCATGCGGCCGATCTCAGCGAGAACGAGCTGGCCGAGTTGCGCAAGAAATGCCAACTGCTCGAAACCTGGGCCCTGAGCATGGGCGCCGAGGCGCACTTCTTCCTGATCGAGCCGACGCGGTTTATCCAGGGCGAGCGCGACAGCCAACTGAGTTCAGAAGACTGCGGCACCAGCCAGCATTACCTGCTGCTGGACGAGTTCTACCGCACCGCCATCTGGCTGGCCGGGCGCACGCCGATCTGGTGGCTGGTGCCGGTGTACGAAGAAACCCGCTATGCCGACTTCACCCACGCGCTGATTTCCAAACGCTTTATTCGCGCCGATGAAACCCTCGACCTGGGCCACCTGGCGCACATCCCGCCGGGTGAATTTATCGGTGCCGGCTTGTGGCAGTTGTTCAAGGGCATCGAATCGCCCTACAAATCAGTACTGAAACTCCTGCTGACCGAGGTCTACGCCAGCGAGCACCCGAAGGTGCAGTGCCTGAGCCTGCGCTTCAAGCGCGCTGTGTTTGCCAATCAGCTGGACCTGGACGAGCTGGACCCGTACATCGTCGTCTACCGCCGGATCGAGGAGTACCTCAAGGCCCGTAATGAGCCGGAACGCCTGGAACTGGTGCGGCGCAGCCTGTACCTGAAGGTCAACCGCAAGCTCAGCGCGGGCCAGCGCACCGGGTGGCAGCGTTTGCTGCTCGAGCGCCTGGCCAGCGAATGGGGTTGGGACCAGCGCCAACTGGCCCTGCTGGACAGCCGCAGCCAATGGAAAGTCCGCCAGGTGGCCTCCGAACGCCGGGCGCTGGTCAACGAGCTGAACTACAGCTATCGCTTCCTGACCCAGTTTGCCCACACCGAACAGACCGTCAGCCTGATCAACAAGCGCGATCTCAATGTGCTGGGCCGGCGCCTGTACGCCGCCTTCGAGCGCAAGGCCGGCAAGGTCGAGTTCATCAACCCCGGCATTGCGCCCGACCTTGCCGAAGACACCCTGACCCTGGTGCAGTCGCCCAACCGCAAAGAGCCCGGCCAGCATCATTGGGGCTTGTACAACGGCAGCCTGACCGCCCTGGAATGGGAGCACTTCGCGCCGATCAAGCGCAGCCGCGATTTGCTGGAAATGCTCACCTGGTGCCACCGCAACGGCGTGATCGACAGCAGTACCCGCCTGGCGCTGCATCCCGGCAGCAGTGACATGACCGAATTCGAGCTGTTCAACCTGCTGGGCAGCCTGCAACAAACCGTCGTCCTGCCCCTGGCCAGCGTCGATGAAGACCGCCTGCTGCGCTCGGCAGTGCCCGAGGAAGTGCTGCTGCTGATCAACGTCGGCGTCGACCCGCTCAAGCATCACCGGGACTTGAACATCCTGATGACCACCGAGCGCACCGACTCCCTGAGTTACGCGGGCGTACGGGAAAACCTGGTGCTGACCCTGGACCAGGTCACGCTCAACAGTTGGAACGAGGTGATGGTCAGCCGCTATGACGGCCCCCACGCGCTGCTCGATTGCCTGCGCGACTACCTCAATCAGCTACCGCCCAATCACTTGCCGCGCTTGCGGGTGCGCTGTTTCTGCCACAACCGCGCGCAGTTCATTGCCCAGCGCGTGGAAGAAATCTTCGACACTGCGCAAAACCTGCTGCTGGGCCAGGAAAACCATCGCTACCTGGTGCAGGTGCAACAGCACTACCACGTGATGGAGCTGACACCCGGCCAGGCCAACCATGTGTCACTGGCGACCCAGGACGCGCTGATCGCCTACCTCAGTGAGGAACTGGCCAGCTACAGCCCGCTGCACCTGGACACCATGGCCCTGGAAGACCACGACCTGGCGCTGCTGCTGCCCATGGGCCTGCCCGACTGTGTGCAGGTGTTCTACCGGATCAACGACGGAGTTGCCGAGCTGTACGTGCTGGATGAGTTCAACGCGCTCTGGCAGCAACACCTGCCGTTCCACGACGAGCAAAGCCTGTTGGTGCCGTTGCAGCGCTTCCTGCAGTCGATCATTTATCGCCGCGATGCGCTGCTGCCGCTGGATCCGCAACAGCCCTTCGGCGCGGTGCAAATCCTGTATTACCAGTTGCTGCCGTCAGGCAGCGGCCGCGCACGTCGGGCAGAACCGCGCCCAGCGCCGCAAACCCCGGCCAATAAGCCGTTCTACGACGTGCAGGCGATCATCGGCAAGGCAGCACCGGGCCAGGTGGGAATCACCTTGTACTGCAATCAACGAGAGTTTTCCGAGCTGGAATTTGGCGACCAACTGTTTGCGGTGGTCGCCCGGCAAATCGTCGGGCAACGCCGGGAAGCCGAGCGTTACCGCTGCTATATCACCGATCTGGACCTTTCCGGCCTGCTCGGTGATGTTCAAAGCCCGAGCAATCTGTACCTGCGCTACAAGGCTGATCTGGAACTGGCGCTCAATGAAGCGCTGAACCAGGTTTAGAGAGGAAAGGCGCCACCGTCTTTCGGCTGGCCTTCGACGCCGAGCAATTCAAGCTTGAGGGTCTTGCCACCCGGTGCTGGCCAGTCGATGTGCTGGCCGACTTGCAGGCCCAACAAAGCACTGCCCACCGGCGCCAGGATCGAGATTTTGCCTTCGTCGGCGTTCGCATCCTTGGGGTAGACCAGGGTCAGGTGATAGTCCTTGCCACTGCCTTGTTCACGGCAATGCACGCTGGAGTTCATGGTCACGACAGATGCAGGCACTTCATCGTGGCCAACCACTTCTTCGGCGCGGTCGAGTTCGTGTTGCAGGGCTTCAACGCCCGGCGACTCTTCGCCGACACGGTCGATCAGTTGCTCAAGACGCTGCACGTCAAGACGGGTGAGGATGATGGAAGGTGCGGTCATGATTCAGGCAGACTCCTTTTTTCTGCACAAAAAAGCAAAACCCCGCCAGGAAAAGGCGGGGTTCTCACGGACCTCGATGAGTTGAGGTGTATCCGGACACTACCACAGCACAATAAATAAACAAGACGGCCTCAGGCGCAGGTCCTGCGCTGCTCGGCCTGGGCGACGATCACGCGGCGTCGCGCATCATCGGCGGAGCGCCATTCGCGGATGTCTTCCACATGGCGGAAGCAGCCGAGGCAGACTTTGTGCTCATCCAGCCGACATAAACTGATACAAGGTGACGGCACCGCCGGGCTGACATTGCTGAACAGCGGCTTGGGCGGGCGTACGGGAACGGGCTGCGTCACGATCAGATCTCGTCGAAGTCCAGCTCGACGCCGGTATATTCATGGGCCAGGCGCGTGAGCATCTCGCCCAGCAATTCTTCGCTCTTGTCGCACTGCCATTTGCCGCTTTCTTCGTCGTAGTCGAAGTGAACGCCACCGGAGCGCGCAGCCAGCCACAGCTGACGCAGCGGTTCCTGGCGACTGAAGATCAGTTGCTGGCCGCTCTCGAACTTGACGGTCAGCACACCGGCCGAGTTCTCCAGGTCCACATCCAGGCCGCTGTCGTCGAAAATATCCTCCAGCGCTTGCTGGGTCGCATCCACCAGGTCGTGAAAACGGGCTTCGGTCAAACTCATTGTGGGAACCTCGAAAAGTGTCTGGTCTCGCTCAAGCGCCGCACGATACGGACGCGCCATCATGATTGCAAAGGATACCGATTTCATTACCCACAGCCGTGTGAATTATCCTCGATTGGTGTAAGCACAATCGCAACAAACTCGGCAAAGCCCCGCCGGACGGGTATTTCGGCGCATAGGCAATCCGGCGGGTGGTCGGTATACTCGGGCGCAATTAATGCATATTCAAGGATTTCGCCATGAAGCGCCTGATCTCTTCCCTTGCTGCGCTCGTCGCGGTCGCTTGCCTCGTTAGTGCCTGTGGTCAAAAAGGCCCGCTGTATCTGCCCGATGACAGCAAAGACCCGAATGAACAGGCGCAATCGTCGCAAACCAAAGCGCACAAGCACGACACCTTCTAAGGGAACATCATGGACGCTTTTAACTACCGGGACGGCGAGCTGTTCGCGGAAGGTGTCGCGCTGTCCGCCATCGCCGAGCGCTTTGGTACCCCGACCTACGTGTACTCCCGTGCCCACATCGAAGCGCAATACCGCTCCTTTGCCGATGCGCTGGAAGGCACGCCGAGCCTGGTGTGCTTCGCCGTAAAAGCCAACTCCAACCTGGGTGTACTCAATGTCCTGGCGCGCCTGGGCGCCGGTTTCGACATCGTGTCCCGGGGCGAGCTTGAGCGTGTACTGGCCGCCGGCGGCAAGGCTGACAAAATTGTGTTCTCCGGTGTCGGCAAGAGCCGCGAAGACATGCGCCGCGCCCTGGAAGTTGGCGTGCACTGCTTCAACGTCGAATCCACCGACGAGCTGGAGCGCCTGCAAGTGGTGGCCGCCGAGATGGGCGTTCGCGCGCCGATCTCCCTGCGGGTCAACCCGGACGTCGACGCCGGCACTCACCCGTACATTTCCACCGGTCTCAAAGAGAACAAGTTCGGCATCGCCATTGCCGACGCCGAGGACGTGTACATCCGCGCCGCGCAGTTGCCGAACCTGGAAGTCTTGGGTGTCGACTGCCATATCGGCTCGCAACTGACCAGCCTGCCACCGTTCCTCGACGCCCTCGACCGCCTGCTGGCGCTGGTCGACCGCCTCGGCGAGTGCGGCATCTACCTGCACCACATCGACCTCGGTGGCGGCGTGGGTGTGCGTTATCGCGATGAAGAGCCGCCGCTGGTGTCCGACTACATCAAGGCCGTGCGCGAGCGCCTCGAAGGCCGCGACCTGACGCTGATGTTCGAGCCGGGCCGCTACATCGTCGCCAACGCCGGCCTGCTGCTGACCCAGGTCGAGTACCTCAAGCACACCGAGCACAAGGATTTCGCCATCGTCGACGCGGCGATGAACGACCTGATCCGTCCGGCGCTGTACCAGGCCTGGATGAATGTGACGGCCGTCAAGCCACGCGCAGGCGAAGGCCGCAGCTACGATATCGTCGGCCCGATCTGCGAGACCGGCGACTTCCTGGCCAAGGAACGTCAGCTGGCCCTGGAAGAAGGCGACCTGCTGGCCGTGCATTCGGCCGGTGCCTATGGGTTTGTCATGAGCTCCAACTACAACACCCGCGGGCGTACCGCCGAGGTGCTGGTGGACGGTGATCAAGCGTTTGAAGTGCGTCGCCGCGAGACGGTAGCCGAGTTGTTTGCTGGCGAAAGCCTGCTGCCGGAGTAAGGTCATGTTGCTGCGTTTTACCAAGATGCACGGGCTGGGCAATGACTTCATGGTCCTCGACCTGGTCAGCCAGCACGCGCACATCCTGCCCAAGCACGCCAAGCTGTGGGGCGACCGGCACACCGGTGTCGGCTTCGACCAATTGTTGCTGGTGGAAGCGCCGAGTAACCCGGAAGTGGATTTCCGTTACCGGATCTTCAACTCCGATGGCTCCGAAGTGGAACAGTGCGGCAATGGTGCCCGCTGTTTCGCCCGTTTTGTCCTGGACAAGCGCCTGACCGCCAAGCGGCAGATTCGCGTCGAGACCAAAAGCGGCATCATCGAGCTGGATATTCGCAGCGACGGCCAGATCGGCGTCAACATGGGCGCGCCACGGCTGGTGCCGGCGGACATTCCGTTCCAGGCCACCGAGCAAGCCCTGAGCTACCCGGTGGACGTGGACGGCAAGACCGTCAACCTGGCCGCCGTGTCCATGGGCAACCCCCATGCCGTGCTGCGGGTGGATGACATCAACAACGCGCCGGTGCATGAACTGGGGCCGAAGATCGAAAACCACCCGCGCTTTCCCGCGCGGGTCAATGTGGGCTTCCTGCAGGTCATCGACCGTTCCCGTGCGCAGTTGCGCGTCTGGGAACGCGGGGCCGGCGAAACCCAGGCTTGCGGTACCGGCGCCTGCGCCGCTGCCGTAGCCGCGATCAGCCAGGGGTGGATGGATTCGCCGCTGCTGATCGACCTGCCCGGTGGACGCCTGTCCATCGAATGGGCAGGCCCCGGCCAACCGGTGAAAATGACCGGCCCGGCCACCCGCGTCTACGAAGGACAGGTCCGTCTATGAGTGAGCAAATCTAATGACTGATAAGCCTCAAGTACCCGCGCAAGCATCCCCAAGCGAAAGTCTGGAGGCCGCAGCCGTTGCGGCGTATCTGGAGGCTAACCCGGACTTCTTCGTCGAACACGAAGAACTGCTGCCGGCCCTGCGTATTCCCCACCAGCGCGGCGATACCGTGTCGCTGGTGGAGCGGCAGATGAAGATCCTGCGCGAGCGCAATATCGAAATGCGCCATCGGCTCTCGCAGCTGATGGATGTGGCCCGCGACAACGACCGCCTGTTCGACAAGACTCGCCGCCTGGTCCTGACCCTGATGGACGCCGCCAGCCTGGAAGAAGCGGTGATCGCCGTCGAAGACAGCCTGCGCCAGGACTTCCAGGTGCCCTTTGTCAGCCTGATCCTGTTCAGCGACAACCCGATGCCGGTGGGTCGCTGGGTCAGCGGCAGCGATGCCCAGACCGCGATTGGCGGCCTGCTGTCCGAAGGCAAGACCATCAGCGGCACCTTGCGCGAGCATGAGCTGGACTTCCTGTTTGGCGCCGAGCAGCGCCAGCAGATCGGCTCCACCGCCGTGGTTGCCCTCAGTCATCAAGGTTTGCATGGCGTGCTGGCCATCGCCAGCCGTGATCCACAGCATTACAAAAGCTCGGTGGGCACGCTGTTCCTGAGCTACATCGCCGAAGTGCTGGGCCGCGTCCTGCCACGCTTCACCAGCGCATTGCGCGCGGTGCGCTAGCCATGGAACGACAACTGGACGCCTACTGCGCTCACCTGCGCAGCGAGCGCCAGGTGTCGCCGCATACCCTGGAAGCCTACCGGCGGGACTTGAACAAGGTCCTGGCGTTCTGCGAGAAACAACACATCGGCAGCTGGAAGGCCCTGGACATCCAGGGTCTGCGCAGCCTGATCGCCCGCCTGCACCAGCAAGGCCAATCCTCCCGCAGCCTGGCGCGCCTGCTGTCGGCGGTACGCGGCCTCTATCACTACCTGAACCGCGAAGGCCTGTGCGACCACGACCCGGCCAACGGCCTGGCGCCGCCCAAGGGCGAACGCCGCCTGCCCAAGACCCTCGACACGGATCGCGCCCTGCAATTGCTCGACGGCGCCGTGGAGGACGACTTCCTGGCCCATCGCGACCAGGCAATCCTCGAACTCTTCTACTCCTCGGGCCTGCGCCTGTCGGAGCTGACCGGGCTTAACCTCGATCAACTGGACCTGGCGGATGGCCTGGTGCAGGTGCTCGGCAAAGGCAGCAAGACCCGCGTATTACCGGTGGGCAAGAAGGCACGCGAAGCCTTGCTGCTATGGCTGCCCCTGCGCGCCCTGGCCAACCCGGCGGACGACGCGGTGTTTATCAGCCAGCAAGGCCGGCGCCTCGGGCCCCGGGCCATACAAGTGCGGGTCAAGGCCGCCGGCGAGCGCGAGCTGGGGCAGAACCTGCACCCGCACATGCTCCGGCACTCCTTTGCCAGCCACTTGCTGGAATCCTCCCAGGACCTGCGTGCGGTGCAGGAACTGCTGGGCCACTCCGACATCAAGACCACCCAGATCTACACCCACCTGGACTTCCAGCACCTGGCAACGGTGTACGACAGCGCCCATCCACGGGCCAAACGCATTAAGGGCAGTGACTCATGAGCATCAAGCTGATCACCTTCGACCTGGACGATACGCTCTGGGATAACGTGCCGGTCATCATCAGCGCCGAGGCGTCGATGCGCGAGTGGCTGGCGACCCACGCCACCAAGGTGGGCGACTTGCCCCTGGAGAAGTTTGCCAGCCTGCGCCAGCAGGTGCTGGAGCGTCATCCCGAGCTGAAATATCGCATCAGCGTGTTGCGTCACAAGGTGCTGCAATACGCCTTCGAGGAAGCCGGGTACCCGCTGCCGGAAGCGGCGCAGATGGCAGATGTGTGCTTTGAAGCGTTCATCCATGCCCGGCATCAACTCACCGTATTCCCCGAAGCGGAACCGATGCTGCAAGCACTGCGCCGCGACTATCTGCTGGGGGTGATTACCAACGGCAATGCCGATGTGCAACGTGTGGGGTTGGCGGACTACTTCCACTTTGCACTCCGGGCTGAAGACATTGGTATTGCCAAGCCGGATGCGCGGTTGTTTCAGGAAGCCTTGCAGCGCGGTGGCGTAGCGCCGGGCGCGGCAGTGCATGTGGGTGACCATCCAGGGGATGACATTGCCGGTGCGCAGCAGGCGGGGCTGCGGGCGGTGTGGTTCAACCCGGCAGGCAAGGCCTGGGAGGCCGAGAAATTGCCGGATGCCGAGATTCGCAGCCTGACCGAGCTACCCGACGTGCTAGCCCGCTGGAACGCATAACCTGATGACGAAGGGCTTTTGTGGCGAGGGAGCTTGCTCCCGCTGGGCTGCGAAGCGGCCCCTGAACCAGCCACGACGGCCTTTCTGAAAGACCGCGTCGACCCAACCAGGGGCCGCTTCGCGCCCCAACGGGAGCAAGCTCCCTCGCCACACACGCTCTTCATCCTTGGATGGGTGTTGGCCCTGACCATTTTGTAGCGCCCATGAAAAAGCCCGCAGCGACGGCGGGCTTTTTCAGCAAGCAAGCAGCAGGCCTTAGATAGGCCGGCTGCCGTACTTGTTATCCGGCTTCTTCGGTGGATCTGCCACCACGTTAGCCTCGACTTCCTGCACTTTGCCGCCTTTGGCGAGGAATTCTTCCATCGCCCGGGCCAGCGCATCGCGCTCTTTGTTCTTGGCTTCTACGCTCGGCAACTCGTCAACCGACACTGCAGCCTTGGCCTTGCCCTTGGCTGCCGGGACCGGTGCATCGTCGCCACCGTCGTCGTCAGCCACGTCTTCGGCAGCCGCCTCAAGACCTTCCTCGGTTTCGTCGTCGTCGCCTACTTCGAGGTCGTCGTTTTCCAGATCATCGTCGCTCATGTTCTACCTCATGACTTGCGAAAAGCAGATTAGTTATAGCCCAGCTTCGCCGCCTGTCGACGGCCGCCGGAAAAAAATCAACATCCACCGGTTAACCAGTGGCTTATGCCCCATCACCGTGCAAGGTGGCGAGGACTTTACGAGCACCGCCATGATCACGGTGCTCGCCCAGATAAACACCTTGCCAGGTCCCCATCGCCAAGCGGCCGGCCCTTACCGGCAAACTCAGCTGACAGCCCAGCAGACTGGCCTTGAAGTGCGCCGGCAGATCATCCGGACCCTCGTCGTTGTGTTCATATCCCGCCGTGCCTTGCGGCACCAGCGCATTGAAAAAACGCTCGAAGTCACGGCGAACCGCCGGGTCGGCATTCTCGTTGACCGTCAACGAGGCCGAGGTGTGCTGCAGCCACAAATGCAACAGTCCCACCCGACAGGCCTTCAATTCAGGCAGGCCGGCGAGCAACTCGTCCGTCACCAGATGAAAGCCCCGGGGCTTGGCCCGCAGGGTTATCAGGGTCTGTTGCCACATACAGTTCTCCGCCTATCGGCGCGCATTCTAGCGCGCTCAGGGAAAAAACAAA
Source organism: Pseudomonas sp. F8002 (assembly GCF_013385495.1). Classification (NCBI taxonomy): domain Bacteria; kingdom Pseudomonadati; phylum Pseudomonadota; class Gammaproteobacteria; order Pseudomonadales; family Pseudomonadaceae; genus Pseudomonas; species Pseudomonas sp. F8002. Next base: position 145,907 of record NZ_JACAPW010000024.1, read on the forward strand.
GTGCCGAATACGCCTACATGCCTGTAAGACATTCGCACACTGAAAAGTGCAGTGCGGATCCCATCACAAAGTCGCAAAAAAACCCATACACCTTTAGCCACAGACAAACCCAAGGCAAAAAAATGCCCGGCAAGCCGGGCATCTTTTTTTCGCGTACTTACAAGTTGTAGCCGCGCTCGTTGTGTTGCGCCAGATCGAGGCCAACCGCCTCTTCTTCTTCGGTCACCCGCAGGCCCATCACCACGTCCAGCACCTTGAGGATGATGTACGTCACGATAGCGGTGTAGATGACGGTGAAGCCGACGCCTTTGGCCTGAACCCAGACCTGTGCGGCAATGTCGGTAGTAGCGGCGTTGAAGCCACCCATCGACGGTGCAGCGAACACGCCGGTCAGGATCGCGCCGAGGATACCGCCGATACCGTGCACGCCGAAGGCGTCCAGGGAGTCGTCGTAGCCCAGTTTGCGTTTCAGGGTAGTGGCGCAGAAGAAGCACACCACACCGGCAGCCAGGCCGATCACCAGGGCGCCCATCGGGCCCACGGTGCCAGCGGCTGGGGTGATTGCCACCAGGCCCGCAACCACACCCGAGGCGATGCCCAGTGCGCTTGGCTTACCGTGGGTGACCCACTCGGCGAACATCCAGCCCAGGGCCGCAGCAGCGGTAGCGATCTGGGTCACCAGCATCGCCATGCCGGCAGTGCCGTTGGCGGCAGCAGCGGAGCCGGCGTTGAAGCCGAACCAGCCGACCCACAGCATGGCCGCGCCCACCAGGGTGTAACCGAGGTTGTGCGGCGCCATTGGGGTGGTTGGGAAGCCTTTACGCTTGCCGAGTACCAGGCACGCTACCAGGCCGGCCACACCGGCGTTGATGTGCACCACGGTGCCGCCTGCGAAGTCCAGCACGCCCCAGTCGCCCAGCAACGAACCCGGACCGCCCCATACCATGTGGGCAATCGGTGCGTAGACCAGGGTGAACCAGACGCCCATGAAGATCAGCATCGCGGAGAACTTCATCCGCTCGGCGAATGCACCAACGATCAGCGCCGGGGTGATGATCGCGAAGGTCATCTGGAAGGTCACGAACACGGCCTCAGGGAACAACGCCGCCGGGCCGGTGATGCTGGCCGGGGTCACACCCGAGAGGAACAGTTTGGACAAGCCACCCACAAACGAGTTGAGGTTGACGACGCCTGCTTCCATACCGGTGGTGTCGAACGCCATGCTGTAGCCGTACACGAACCACAGGATGGTGATCAGGCCGGTGATGGCAAAGCACTGCATCATCACGGAAAGAATATTTTTGGAGCGAACCATGCCGCCGTAGAACAGCGCAAGGCCTGGAATGGTCATGAACAGCACCAGCGCGGTGGACGTGAGCATCCACGCGGTGTCGCCGGAATTGAGGACTGGAGCAGGTACTGGGTCCGCCGCCATGGCCAGGGCCGGCATTACGAGGGACAACAGGGCTCCTAGCCCTGCGAATTTACGCAGAGTCATATTGTTTTCTCCTGGGGCGTTGGGGTTTGGCGGCTTAGATTGCGTCGGTATCGGTTTCGCCGGTACGGATGCGAATAGCCTGTTCCAGATTGACCACGAAGATCTTGCCGTCACCGATCTTGCCGGTGTTGGCGGCCTTGGTTATCGCCTCGATAACCCGGTCAAGATCCTTGTCGTCAATGGCGACATCAATCTTCACCTTTGGCAGGAAATCGACCACGTATTCCGCGCCGCGATACAGCTCGGTGTGACCCTTCTGCCGACCGAAGCCTTTGACCTCAGTAACGGTAATGCCCTGCACGCCGATCTCGGACAGTGACTCGCGTACATCGTCCAACTTGAACGGCTTGATGATGGCAGTGACTAGCTTCATGAAAACTCTCTCCCGAATTGGTGGACTTGCCCCAGGAAAACAAACCCGTCTCAAGTCTAAGCGCAGTGCCTGGCTTTGTAACGCTTCGTCGCCCTGGCATTTGCCATTGCGACGCTCGCTAACCACTGGTGACGAAACATGTACCGCTGGTCCGTCGGCGCACTGCATCGTCACAGCGACTGCATCAGTGCATGGGTCATGATCGTCTAAGCAGAAAGCTTGCCAGCTCCGTAAAAATCACTGAAATCAGTCCTTTGTTCGCCTGTGCCCACCTACCGGGCGCCACGACAGCGAAGATACGCACGAAAACGGTGCGCGACCGCCCGTCCTCATGCGCGAAAAGCGTGCGCCGCAGGGGCTGGAAAAGACTATAGACGCTGCGTGATACACTGCCGGCCAACAGATTTTCCGGACTATTTCCCATGCTCGCGCCCAAAGACCTCCTCGACGCCCTGAGCGGCCACGCCTCCCGCCTGTTCAGCAGCGACACGCCGCTGCCACGCAATGAAATTGAAAGCCAGTTCAAGGCACTGCTGCAAAGCGGTTTCAGCAAGCTGGACCTGGTAAGCCGGGAAGAGTTTGATAGCCAGATGGTGGTGCTGGCGCGCACTCGGGCGCGGTTGGAAAGCCTTGAGGCCAAGGTGGCGGAGCTGGAAGCGCGATTGACGCCTGCCGCCGAATAAGCCGGCCCAACCGGGGCAGGTTTCGCCTGTCCCCGTTAAACCGTTGCAACCCTCAGCTCACCCGCTGATACCCGCCGACAACCCCCTTCTTCGACAATACCCACTGCCACAGCTGGATATCCCGCGCGCGAAACGCCCCTGCACACGACAGCAGGTAATAGCGCCACATCCGGTAGAAGCGCTGGCCAAAGGTGTCTGCGAAATCCGGCCACGCCAGTTCGAAGTTTTCGCACCAGGCCATCAGCGTCTTGTCGTAGTCGGCGCCAAAGTTGTGCAAATCCTCGGCAACAAATAACCCGTCCATGGCGTCGCCGATCTGCCCGATCGAGGGCAAATCACCGTTGGGAAAGATGTATTTGTCGATCCACGGATCCGGCGTGCTGTTGCGTTGGTTCTTGCCGATAGTGTGTAGCAGGAACAATCCATCGTCTTTCAGGCAGCGGTTGGCGACCTCCATATACGCCCGATGGTTCTTGCGCCCCACATGCTCGAACATGCCGACACTGGCGATATGGTCAAATTGCTCGTCGATATCCCGATAGTCCTGCAGACGAAACTCGATCGGCAGATGTGAATACTTGGCCCGCCCCCACTCCGCCTGCTCCTTGGAGATGGTTACGCCGACACACTCGACCCCGTAGTGCTCGGCCGCATGGCTCATGAAACTGCCCCAGCCACAGCCGATATCCAGCACGCGCATGCCCGGCTTGAGCCCCAGCTTTTTACAGATCAGGTCCAGCTTGGCGAACTGCGCCTGCTCCAGGGTGGTGGCATCTTTCCAGTAGCCACAGGTGTAGGTCATGCGCGAGTCGAGCATGCGTGCGTAGAAGTCATTGCCGAGGTCGTAATGTGCTTCGCCGACTTGCCAGGCGCGTTTCTTGTTTTGCAGGTTCAGCCAGCGGGAGCTGAACGCGTGAAACAACAAGGTGGCCGGGTTGGCCTGGTCGATCACGCCGGAGCGCATGAGGCGGAAAAAAAACTCATCCAGCGCCTCGGCGTCCCAGCCGCCATCCATGTAGTCTTCGCCAAGGCCCAGATTGCCCTTGGCCAGGGCGAGATCAAATGTGGCACTGTGGTGCAGTTGCATATCGGCAGCCGATGGCCCGTTGACCTCGATCTGCGCCTGCGCCAGCAACTCCTTAACGAAGCGCGCTCCCTGAGACATCTCATCAGAACCGGAAAAAGAATGACGCGTTTTGTTAAGCACAGTTGCTCTCCAGGAATAGCGTTGCCTTTGATTCATACACTGCGAGAAATCTGGCCATGGAAGCGTCTGGCAAGGCCCTTAAGGCGTCATGGAAGCGCTGGCTGGGAACAGATGTAACAAATCTTATCCAGCCATTTTTTAAAGATATAATGAATTAATATTATGAAAACCATGCAAAATTGGAATGCAAGATGGACATCCGGGCGCTCCGTTATTTCGTAGAAGTCGTCGACCAGCAGAGCTTTACCAAAGCCGCTGTGAAGCTGCACCTGACCCAGCCAACAGTCAGCAAGATGGTGCAGCAATTGGAGTCGAGCCTTGGCCTGAAGCTGCTCGACCGCATGGGAAAACGCTTCACCCTGACGGACGCCGGGGAAATTGTGCTTAAGCGCGCCAAGGAAATGATCGCGCTGCACGATGAAATGACGGTAGAGCTGCAAGACTTGCAGCATGTCGGGCGCGGCGCCCTGCGCATGGGGCTTTCGCCCTCTACCCACCTCGCACTGGCGCCGATCTTTGCGGAGTATCACGCCCGTTACCCGAAGATCGAACTGAAACTGTTCGAAAGCGGCGGCAATATCACCATCCAGGATCTGCGCCAGGGCACGCTGGAGTTCGGCACCATCCTGGACTCGCCGCGCGTGGCGGACATCTGGTCCGAATTCGAATCCATGCCCCTGTTCGAATCGCCACTGTGCCTGCTCGCGCCCCATGACTCGCCCTGGCAAGGCCGCAGCTCGGTGGAGTTGAGCGAACTGCAAGCCTGCGAATTCATCTTTTACGATGACACCTTCACCCTGAACCAATTCGTACTTGATGCCTGTGCGCAAGCCGGTTTTGAGCCGCGGATCAGTGGCCGCAGCAGCCAATGGGACTTTATCGCCTCCCTGGTACGACTGGGCGTGGGCATCACCCTGCTACCCCGGGCATTCTGCGAAACCCTTGATGCGAGCCAGTTCAGCATCGCGGAAATACAGTCGCCGGCGCTGAACTGGCGACTGATGCTGGCGTGGCGGCGCCAGTGCAAATTGTCGTTTGCGGCGCAGGCGTGGTTGACGTTGGCGAAGGAGTTTTTGTGTGTGCCGCCGTCGGACCGCTAGCGCGATACGTTCTGTAAAACCTCGCCGCCGCGCGTCGCCATCACTCAACTACCCTTGAAAAACCGCAGGAAGCGGCCACTCATTTCAAGGAACCAGCATGTCCCTCGCCATCGTCCACAGCCGCGCCCAGATAGGCGTCGAAGCGCCCGCCGTCACTGTCGAGGTGCACATGGCCAACGGCTTGCCGTCGCTGACGCTGGTGGGCCTGCCGGAAACCGCCGTCAAGGAAAGCAAAGACCGCGTGCGCAGTGCCATTCTCAATTCTGCACTGCAATACCCGTCCCGTCGCATCACCCTCAACCTCGCGCCCGCCGACCTGCCCAAGGACGGCGGGCGCTTTGATTTGGCGATTGCCCTGGGGATTCTCGCCGCCAGCGTGCAGGTACCGGCGCTGACCCTCGATAACGTGGAATGCCTGGGCGAGCTGGCGCTGTCCGGTGAGGTGCGGCCGGTGAAAGGTGTGTTGCCGGCAGCCCTGGCGGCGCGCAAGGTCGGGCGCACCTTGATCGTGCCGCGGGCCAATGCCGAGGAAGCCTGCCTGGCTTCGGGGTTGAAGGTGATTGCCGTGGATCACCTGCTGCAAGTGGTGGCGCACCTGAACGGTCACGTGCCGATAGAGCCCTTCGTTTCCAGTGGCCTGATGTACTTGAACAAACCCTACCCGGACCTGAGTGAAGTGCAGGGCCAACTGGCAGCCAAGCGTGCGCTGTTGATCGCTGCGGCGGGGGCCCACAACCTGCTGCTCAGCGGGCCGCCGGGCACCGGCAAGACCTTGCTCGCCAGCCGTCTGCCGGGGTTGTTGCCGCCCTTGAGTGAACAGGAAGCGCTGGAGGTGGCGGCGATTCAATCGGTGGTCAGCCTGGCGCCGCTGAGCCATTGGCCACACCGGCCATTTCGCCAGCCGCACCATTCGGCATCCGGCCCGGCGCTGGTAGGCGGTGGCTCGAAACCGCAGCCGGGGGAAATCACCCTGGCCCATCATGGTGTGTTGTTTCTCGACGAGTTACCGGAGTTTGATCGCAAGGTCCTGGAGGTGCTGCGTGAGCCGCTGGAGTCCGGGCATATCGTGATTTCCCGCGCTCGCGACCGGGTGCGTTTCCCGGCGCGCTTTCAGTTGGTGGCGGCAATGAACCCCTGCCCTTGCGGCTATGTGGGCGAGCCCAGTGGGCGCTGTCGCTGCACGCCGGAGCAGATTCAGCGCTATCGCAACAAACTCTCGGGGCCGCTGCTGGACCGGATCGACCTGCACGTGACCGTCGCCCGGGAAAGCACCGCGCTGAACCCGGGCATACAGTCCGGTGATGATACCGCCAGCGCCTCCGTCCTCGTCGCCGATGCCCGGGACCGCCAACAACGGCGCCAGGGCTGCGCCAATGCATTTCTCGATCTGCCGGGGCTACGCCAGCACTGCAAACTGGAAAAGGCTGATGAAGGCTGGCTGGAAAGCGCCTGCGAACGGCTGACGCTGTCGTTGCGGGCGGCCCATCGACTGCTCAAGGTCGCCCGCACCCTGGCCGACCTGGAACAGGTGGAAGCCATCGCCCGCCATCATCTGGCGGAGGCCTTGCAGTACCGCCCTGCTAGCGCGTCCTAGGCAACGCCAGAAGCAGCCCCGCCACTTCCATTACCTCATCCATCACCGCTTCAGCGGATTCAACGGAGGGTTTGAGCAACAAGTCATCGGCATAGCCCATCGCTACGGCAAAGAGTTGTCGCGCAGCGCGCTTGGGCGACTCACAGCGAAACACCTTGGCTGCCACACCGTGCTCGATGATCTCGGCGAGCATGGCTTGCCATTGGGCGTTGATCACCAGGTAAGCCTGGGCCAATGGCTCGTCATGCATGGCTTCGTCCCAGGCATCCAGCCATAGCGCCCAACCGGCGTCTGCCGTGGAGGGCAGGCAGTCACGCAGGAACCCTTCGAGGGCTTCCAATGGCGGCAGATCCACCAGCGGCGCCCTCACCTCGTCCAGTTGCTCGTTGGCAAACCGCACGAACGCTTCGCGGCGCAGTTCTTTCCAGTCGCTGAAGTAGTGATAGACGTGGCTGCGGGACAGCCCGGCATGCTCCGCCAGGTCGCGGGTGGAAACATCGGCAAACCCTTTGCTGCGAAACAGCTCCAGGGCGGCGGCGATGATCTGGTCTTCACGGTCGATACGCGACATGAGGCTTTTCCTTCAGGCACCGGCAGATCGACGGCGCTTGCTTTTTGAGCGGTCGCTCAAGAATACTTGAGCAGTCGCTCAATAATAGCGTTTATCTCACTCTCGGTGCACCCCATGTCATCCGTAACACCCCAGATCCTGATCGAAGAAAGCAAAAAGATCGGGCAACAATCCGCCAGCCAAACCCTCAAGGCGATCGCCAAGGCCTATCCCGGCAAGTTGTTCTGCACCTTGTCGCTGGTGGCCCTGGAAAACGCGTTGCTGCTGGCCTACCCACTGTTTGCGGGGTTCGCGGTGGACTCAATTATCCGCGGCGACGCCGGCAGCGCGCTGTTCTACGCCGCCGTGGTGCTGGCGTTCTGGGTGGTCGGGGCGGCGCGACGGGCGCTGGATACACGCACCTTCACCCGCATCTACGCGGACCTTGCGGTGCCGGTGATTCTTAACCAGCGCCTGCAAAACCACAGCACTTCACGAGCGGCGGCGCGGGTGGTGCTGGCGCGGGACTTTGTCGACTTCTTCGAAAAACACGTGCCGATCATCGCGACGGCGCTGGTTTCCATCGTCGGTGCGGCAGTGATGCTGTTGGTGATCGAGCCGTGGATAGGCCTGGCGTGCCTGACGGCGCTGGTGCTGTGCACAACTTTGTTGCCACGTTTCGCCCGGCGCAATCAGGAACTGCATGAGCGCTTGAATGACCGCCTGGAAAAGGAAATCGGCCTGGTGGAAAAGGTCGGCGCACAGACCTTGCAGCGCCACTACCAGGTGCTGTCACGCCTGCGCATCTGGCTGTCGGACCGCGAGGCCGCAGCGTTCCTGTTTATCGGCACGCTGGCGGCGCTGTTGTTTGTGGTCGCCATCAGCCAGTTGGCGCTGTCGCCGGCGGTCAAGGCCGGCCATGTGTATGCGGTGATGACTTACCTGTGGACCTTTGTCAGCAGCCTGGATGAAGCGCCAGGGATGGTCGACCAACTGGCGCGACTCAAGGACATTGGCAAGCGTGTGGACCCGGGGCTGGGCGACCGATCCGACGTTTGACGCGTCGGGTCGGCCGTCATCGCGGGCAGGCCCGGCTCCCACAGTGGACCGCGTACTCCAGAACAACACGGTCAACTGTGGGAGCGGGCTTGCCCGCGATGAGGCCCGAACAGTCAATCAACGAAACCGGTCAACCTCATGCCGCAAGCCCGCCGCCAGGGTCTCCAGTTCCTTGGCGGTGATCGCCAGGTTGGACACCACTTCACGCTGCTCGCTGTTGGCCAGGGCGATGCTCTGCAAGTTGCTGCTCAGCAGGGTCGCCGTGCTGCTCTGCTCCTGGGTCGCCGTGGTAATGGCCGCAAACTGCTGGCCCGCCGAGCGGCTTTGCTCGTCGATCCGCGCCAGCGCCGAGGCGACGTCAGCGTTGCGAGCCAGGCCTTCCTGCATCAGCACGTTGCCTTGTTCCATGGTGCTGATGGCGTTGCCGGTTTCCTGCTGGATACTCTGGATCATCCCGGAAATCTCATCCGTGGCCTGACGAGTGCGCGATGCGAGGTTGCGCACTTCATCGGCCACCACCGCAAACCCACGCCCCTGCTCACCGGCCCGCGCCGCCTCGATGGCTGCGTTGAGCGCCAGCAGGTTGGTCTGTTCGGCAATCGCGGTGATCACTCCGACGATCCCGCCGATTTCCTGGGAGCGCTGGCCCAGGGTGTTGATCACCGTGGCCGTGCTGTTCAGCGCGGTGGCGATGTGTTCCAGGGACGACGACGCTTCTTGCATCGAGGTGCGGCCGATCCTGGTTTGCTGGGCATTGTCCTGAGCCAGGCGTTCGGTGTTGCCCATGTTGTCGGCGATGTTCAGCGAGGTGGCGCTGAACTCCTCCACCGCGCCGGCCATGCTGGTGATTTCGCCGGACTGTTGCTCCATGCCTTCATACGCACCGCCGGACAACCCCGACAGTGCCTGGGCGCGGCTGTTCACGTCTTCAGCCGCCTTGCGGATATGCGACACCATGGTCGACAGCGCTTCGCCCATCTGGTTGAAACTGCGGGCTAGTTGGCCGATTTCATCATGGCTGGAAACGTTCAGCCGTGCGCTCAAATCACCGGCCCCCAAGGCTTCTGCCTGACGCACCAGGTCGCCCAACGGCTGCAACTTGCTTCGCAGCAGCCAGACCGCCGCGCCCACCGCCAGCAGCATCGCGAGCAAGCTGCCGATCGCCAGGCGAATCCCCACCGACCAGGTCACCGCGCGAATTTCGGCTTTCGGCATGCTCGCCACCACCGACCACGGGCCGCCTTCAAACGGCACGGCAACGCTGTAGAAATCTTCGTTCTTGTCGCTCCAGAAACGGCCTTTTCCAGGTTTGGCGGCCAGGTCGAGCATCACCGGAATCGACTGATCCAGCGCCTGCACGCCAGCGGGCGGTACCAGCCAGTGCTTCTGTTCGTCCAGCAGCGCCAGGGAGCCGGTCTGGCCGATGCGGAAACGCTTGAGGTTGTCGAACTGGGCGTTCTGCGCATCGGTGTAGTCGAAGCCGACAAACAGCACCGCAATCACTTTGCCGCTGGCGTCCCGCACCGGGCTGTACTGGGTCATGTAGGAGCGATCGAACAATACCGCACGGCCAACGTAGCCCTGCCCGCCCAGCAAGCGTTGATAGGCCGGATGCTGGTGATCCAGCGCCGTACCGATGGCGCGGCTGCCATCCTGCTTGGTCAGGGAGGTGCTGACGCGGATAAAGTCCTCGCCGCTGCGTACGAACAAGGTCGCCACGCCGCCGGACATCTGCTTGAACTCATCGACTTCAGCGAAGTTGTTGTTGAGCACTTCCTCGCCCAGGTACAGGCCCGGCGTCTGCACGCCCGCCACCGTCACCGGTTGCTCAGGGCGCGTACTCAAGCCGGCGCTGAAGCGCTTTTCAAACAGCCCGCTCAAACGCTGGGTACTTTCGCGCAAGGTGCTGTGGAAGGTATTGAGTTGGTCGGCCAGCAAGCGGGCCTCGCTGGCCAGGTGCTCCTCGCGGGTGTCGAGGTTGGCGGAATCCAGCGAACGCAACGCGAATACCGTGCTGCCGCTGATGACGACAGCCAGTATCACGGCGAGGGCAAGCCCCAGTTGAGAGGCAATCCGGGCGCGAGGTTGAGACATGAAGGCTCCTGGCCGAGGCCAGGATCATCCTGATCTCATAGCGCTGCTCGGCAAAATTCTAATAGGGGAAACGTTGCAGAACGGTAGTTCCAACAACCCTACTTCGGCGGGCAGGCTCAATACTTGAGCGAATCACAGGGGTATCGCGCAAACGATTGCTGGCCGGTGCGCAATCCACTCAGTCGAGGCGCTCGACCTGGGGCAATTCCATGGCCTGCACTTCGCCCTGGAGAAAGTCACCCAGCCGTCGCAAACGCTCGCCACCCGGCCGGGTCTTCGGCCACACCAGATAGTAATTTTCCCCACTGGCCACAGCGGTGGGCCATGGCAGGCTCAGGCGGCCCTGGGCCACGTCTTCGGCCACCATCAGCAAGTCGCCCATGGACACGCCGTACCCTCGGGCGGCGGCGATCATGCCCAACTCCAAGGTGTCGAACACCTGCCCGCCCTTGAGCGAAACCTGGGATGACAGCCCCATGCGCTCCAGCCAGTTGCGCCAGTCACGCCGGTCCGGCGTCGGGTGCAGCAGTTCGGCAGAGGCCAGGCGCGCAACGTCCCAGGGTCCGTCGCTCAACAGGTTCGGCGCGCCCACCGGAATCAGCAACTCCGGAAACAGGTAGCTGGCTTCCCAGTCCGGCGGGAAATGCCCGTTGCTCAGCAACACCGCGCAATCGAATGGTTCCTGGTTGAAATCCACCTCATCGACGCTCATCCAGGCGCTGGTCAGTTGCACTTCATTGCCCGGCTGCAGGTGCCGGAAGCGACTGAGCCGCGCCAGCAGCCAGCGCATGGTCAGGGTGGACGGCGCCTTCATGCGCAGGATGTCGTCCTCGGCATTCAAGGTATGGCAGGCCCGCTCCAGGGCCGCAAAGCCTTCACGCACGCCCGGCAGCAACAGGCGCGCTGCCTCGGTGAGTTGCAAGGTGCGGCCGCTGCGCTGGAACAGGCGGCAGGCGAAATGCTCTTCCAGGGTACGAATGTGCCGGCTCACCGCACTTTGGGTGATCGACAACTCTTCCGCCGCCCGGGTGAACGAGTTGTAGCGGGACGCAGCTTCAAACGCGCGCAAGGCGTAAAGAGGAGGAAGACGACGAGACATGGCGAAAACTCCGACGGCGCAATATCGAAACCCTACCAGAATCATTCAGGCATGAGTTTTAATCATGCGAACCATCGGATTTATCCCTTTGTGCAATGCGCTGTGAGCGCCGAGAATCAACCCTTCCACCCTTCCCTGACTTTTTGAGCGTGATGATCATGCAGCATCCGGCACGTACCGAACTCTGGGCCATTCTGCGGCTGTCAGGGCCGCTGATTGCCTCACAGTTGGCCCACATGCTGATGGTGCTGACCGACACCCTGATGATGGCCCGCCTGAGCCCCGAGGCCCTGGCCGGCGGCGGCCTGGGGGCGGCGAGCTATTCGTTCGTGTCGATTTTCTGCATCGGCGTGATCGCTGCCGTGGGCACGCTGGTCGCGATCCGCCAGGGCGCCGGCGACATCGAGGGCGCCACCCGCCTGACCCAGGCCGGGCTGTGGCTGGCCTGGTTGATGGCGCTGGTGGCTGGTTTGCTGCTATGGAACCTCAAGCCAGTGCTGCTGATGTTCGGCCAGACCGAAACCAACGTCGCGTCCGCCGGCCAGTTCCTGACCATCCTGCCGTTCGCCCTGCCCGGCTACCTGACGTTCATGGCGCTACGCGGCTTCACCAGCGCTATCGGCAAGGCCACGCCGGTGATGGTGATCAGCCTGTGCGGCACGGTGATCAACTACCTGCTCAACCACGCGTTGATCGAAGGCATGTTCGGCCTGCCGAAACTCGGGCTGGTGGGCATTGGCCTGGTCACCGCCATCGTTGCCAACTGCATGGCCCTGGCGCTGATCTGGTACATCAAATACAACCGTGCGTACGACGCCTACCCGCTGCGCAAGGGCCTGCTGCGGCCCAACCTGCATTACCTGAGGGAACTGTGGCGCCTGGGCCTGCCGATTGGTGGCACCTATGCGGTGGAAGTCGGGCTGTTTGCGTTCGCCGCGCTGTGCATGGGCACCATGGGCAGCACGCAGCTGGCTGCGCACCAGATCGCCCTGCAGATCGTGTCGGTGGCGTTCATGGTGCCGGCGGGCATGTCGTACGCGATCACCATGCGTATCGGCCAGCATTATGGTGCTGGGCAGTTGCTGGAAGCGCGGCTGGCCGGGCGAGTTGGCATAGGCTTTGGCGCGGTGGTGATGCTGGGCTTTGCAGCGGTGCTGTGGTTGTTCTCGCACCCACTGATCAGCCTGTTCCTCGACCAGCATGACCCAGCGTTTCGCGACGTGATCAACCTCGCCGTCAGCCTGCTGGCGGTGGCCGCATGGTTTGAGCTGTTCGACGGCGTGCAGACCATCGCCATGGGCTGCATTCGCGGACTCAAGGATGCCAAGACCACCTTCCTGGTCGGGCTGGGTTGCTACTGGCTGATCGGCGCACCGGCCGCATGGTTGATGGCGTTCAATCTCGGCTGGGGGCCGACGGGCGTTTGGTGGGGCCTGGCCCTGGGCCTGGCGTGCGCGGCAGTCAGCCTGACCTGGGCGTTTGAACGGAAGATGAAGCGGATGATTCGCCAGGAGCCTGAAACCCACCAAGGATTTCAAGCCGCGCAGCCGGAGTAACGACTCTACTCGGTCAAATGTGGGAGCGGGCTTGCTCGCGAATGCGGTGGGTCAGCCATGAATGGGTTGGCTGAAATACCGCATTCGCGAGCAAGCCCGCTCCCACATTTTTGATCGGGTTCACAACATCAGATCACGCCGCCCACCAGTTCCTGGCTGTCACCAAACGTCAGGTAGACCACCAGTTCCGCCAACGGCAACGGCTTGCTGATCAGGTAGCCCTGGGCCTGATCGCAGCCGAACAACCGCAGCAACGCCAGTTGCTCGGCGGTTTCCACGCCCTCGGCGACCACTTCCAGGTTCAGGTTATGAGCCAGGTTGATCATGGCGTGCACCAGCTTGCGATTCTCTTCGCGCTCTTCCATGCCGCCGACAAAGCTCTTGTCGATCTTCAGCAAGGCAATCGGCAGGCTGTTGAGGTGCACGAACGACGAAAAGCCGGTGCCAAAGTCATCCAGGGAAAAGCGCACACCCAGGCGGCCCAGCGCATCCATGGTCTGCTTGACCAGGTCGCTGCGGCGCATCACGGCGGTTTCCGTCAGTTCAAATTCCAGCCATTGGGCTTCCACGCCGCGCTCGGCAATCAGCCGGCTGAGGGTGCTGAGCAGTTGGCTGTCCTGAAACTGGCGAAACGACAGGTTGACCGCCATGTGCAACGGCGCAATCCCGCGTTCGCGCAGATCCTGCATGTCGCGCAGGGCCCGGGAAATCACCCAGTAGCCCAGCGGCACGATCAAGCCGCTCTGCTCGGCCAGCGGCACGAACTCGCTCGGCGGCAACAGGCCGCGCTCACCGTGGCGCCAGCGCACCAGTGCTTCCAGGCCGACGATATGCCCATCGTCGAGGTCCAGGCGGGGCTGGTAATGCAGCTCCAGTTCGTCACGGCGCAACGCCCGGCGCAGTTCGCTCTCAAGGTCGGCGAGGCTGCGGGCATTGCGGTTGATGCGTTCGTTGAAGATATGAAAGGTGCAGCCCTGGGTGCTTTTGGCTTGCTGCATGGCGATGTGGGCGTGCCACATCAACGGGTCGGCGCCAGCCTTGGCGCGGGCATGGGCCACGCCGAGGCTGCAACCGATCAGCAGGCTTTCGCCATCGACCCAATAGGGTTCGGCCATGGCTTCGACGATGCGCTCGGCCATCCATTCGGCGCGCTGGGGCGCACGGCGGGTGTCGATCAGCAGGGCAAATTCGTCGCTGCCCAGGCGCGCCAGTTGATCGCCGGCCTCCAGCTGGCTCTTGAGCCGCGAGACCACTTGCAGGATCAGCCGGTCGCCGGCCTGGTGGCCGAGGGCGTCGTTGGCGTGACGGAAGTTGTCCAGGTCGAGGTGGCCGAGGGCAACGCCACGGCCTTCGTTTTCCGCCAGGCGGGCGGTCAGCAGGGTCTGGAAGCCCTGGCGGTTGGCGATACCGGTCAGCGGGTCCTGTTCGGCCAGGCGTTGCAGGGTGTTTTCCAGTACACCGCGCTCGCGCACATGCCGCAGGCAACGGCGCAATGTATCGACATCCAATGCATTCAGGATCAGCCAGTCGCTGACGCCGAGGGGTGAAACCAGGGGTTCCTCTTCCAACAGCAATACCGTTGGCAAGCTGCAGCGACCGGGGCCGGGCTGAAGGTTGGCCGTGGTCAACAGCACCGCGCTGTGATCGTCGTCGAACAGGTTGCTCACAGACTCCCAGTTTGGCGCGCTGATCAGCACAGCTCCGTCGCCCATCGGCGCCAGGCACTCGCGCAATAACGCTGCCCACGCTGGCTCATCGGCCAGTAGCAGCAAACGCAAGGGTTCGACAGGCGTAGACAAGCTAGCTCCCTAGACTCTGCAAAATTTCGTTGGCGGCGGGCATTATGACGTGCGCCCCGATAATGACCAATGATATGGGTTATCAAATGCGCACTGTGCAGCTCTAGACCGAACAATAGTCCTAAATACCCTGCACATCCTGCGGCAAAGTAACAAAACCGGCAAATTTAGATCGAGTGGTACGTCACACTGTCGTTCAGAGGCAGCAGAATCTTGCCAGCCTGTTAAAATGCCCGCCCTTTTGATCAATGACCTCCTGAATTTCGTATGTCCCGACTCAATCCCCGGCAGCAAGAAGCCGTGAACTACGTCGGCGGCCCTCTATTGGTGCTCGCCGGTGCCGGTTCCGGCAAGACCAGCGTGATCACCCGCAAGATCGCGCACCTGATCCAGAGCTGTGGCATCCGTGCCCAGTACATCGTCGCCATGACCTTTACCAACAAGGCGGCGCGGGAAATGAAAGAGCGCGTCGGCACCCTGCTCAAGGGTGGCGAAGGCCGTGGCCTCACCGTGTGTACCTTCCACAACCTGGGGCTGAACATCATCCGCAAGGAGCACGTGCGGTTGGGCTACAAGCCGGGCTTCTCGATCTTTGACGAGACAGACGTCAAGGCGCTGATGACCGACATCATGCAGAAGGAATACGCGGGCGACGACGGCGTCGACGAGATCAAGAACATGATCGGCTCGTGGAAAAACGACCTGATCCTGCCCGCCGAAGCCCTGGAAGCTGCGCGCAACCCCAAGGAGCAGACTGCCGCCATTGTCTACACCCACTACCAGCGCACGCTCAAGGCGTTCAACGCGGTGGACTTCGACGACCTGATCCTGCTGCCGGTGAAGCTGTTCCAGGAACACGCCGACATCCTCGAAAAGTGGCAGAACAAAGTCCGCTACCTGCTGGTGGACGAATACCAGGACACCAACGCCAGCCAATACCTGCTGGTGAAGCTGCTGATCGGCAAGCGCAACCAGTTCACCGTGGTAGGCGATGACGACCAGTCGATCTACGCCTGGCGCGGCGCCCGCCCGGAAAACCTGATGCTGCTCAAGGACGACTACCCGTCCCTGAAAGTGGTGATGCTGGAGCAGAACTACCGCTCCACCAGCCGCATCCTGCGTTGCGCCAACGTGCTGATCTCCAACAACCCCCACGAGTTTGAAAAGCAACTGTGGAGCGAGATGGGCCACGGCGACGAGATCCGCGTGATCCGCTGCCGCAACGAAGACGCCGAAGCCGAGCGCGTGGCCGTCGAACTGCTCACGCTGCACCTGCGTACCGACCGGCCCTACAGCGATTTCGCGATCCTGTACCGCGGCAACTACCAGGCCAAGCTGATCGAGCTGAAGCTGCAGCACCACCAGATTCCTTATCGCCTGTCGGGCGGCAACAGCTTTTTCGGACGCCAGGAAGTGAAAGACCTGATGGCCTACTTCCGGCTGATCGTGAACCCGGACGACGACAACGCCTTCCTGCGGGTGATCAACGTCCCACGCCGGGAAATCGGTTCGACTACCCTGGAAAAGCTCGGCAACTACGCCACCGAACGCAAGATCTCGATGTACGCCGCCACCGACGAAATCGGCCTGGGCGAGCACCTCGACACTCGTTTCACCGACCGCCTGGCGCGCTTCAAGCGCTTCATGGACAAGGTGCGCGAGCAGTGCGCCGGCGAAGACCCGATCAGCGCCCTGCGCAGCATGGTCATGGACATCGACTACGAGAACTGGCTGCGCACCAACAGCTCCAGCGACAAGGCTGCCGATTACCGCATGGGCAACGTGTGGTTCCTGATCGAGGCGTTGAAAAATACCCTGGAGAAGGACGAAGAAGGCGAGATGACCGTCGAGGACGCCATCGGCAAGCTTGTGCTGCGGGACATGCTTGAACGCCAGCAGGAAGAGGAAGACGGCGCCGAAGGCGTGCAGATGATGACCTTGCATGCGTCCAAGGGCCTGGAATTCCCTTACGTGTTCATCATGGGCATGGAAGAGGAAATCCTCCCGCACCGCTCCAGCATCGAAGCCGACACCATCGAGGAAGAACGGCGCCTGGCCTACGTGGGCATTACCCGCGCGCGTCAGACATTGGCCTTCACCTTTGCCGCCAAGCGCAAGCAGTACGGCGAGATCATCGATTGTGCCCCGAGCCGGTTCCTCGACGAACTGCCGCCGGACGACCTGGCCTGGGAAGGCAACGACGACACACCGACCGAAGTCAAAGCCGTTCGCGGCAACACCGCCCTGGCGGATATACGCGCGATGTTAAAGCGCTAGAATCGACTACTTTTTAATCTACTTTCGGCGCGTGTTGCGCCAACAGAGGAAGCTTTCGTGGAAGCACTGCACAAGAAAATTCGCGAAGAAGGCATCGTGCTTTCCGATCAGGTACTCAAGGTCGACGCCTTTCTGAACCACCAGATCGACCCGGCGCTGATGAAACTGATCGGTGACGAGTTTGCTGCGTTGTTCAAGGATTCGGGGATCACCAAGATCGTCACCATCGAAGCCTCGGGCATTGCACCGGCGATCATGACCGGCCTGAACCTCGGCGTGCCGGTGATTTTCGCCCGCAAGCAACAGTCCCTGACCCTGACCGAAAACCTGCTGTCGGCGACGGTGTATTCCTTCACCAAGAAAACCGAAAGCACCGTGGCGATTTCCCCGCGCCACCTGACCAGCAGCGACCGCGTGCTGATCATCGATGACTTCCTGGCCAACGGTAAGGCGTCCCAGGCGCTGATCTCGATCATCAAACAGGCCGGCGCGACCGTTGCAGGTTTGGGGATTGTGATCGAGAAGTCGTTCCAGGGCGGCCGTGCGGAGCTGGATGCCCAGGGTTACCGGGTTGAGTCGCTGGCGCGGGTGCAGTCGTTGGCGGGTGGGGTTGTGACCTTTATCGAGTAATCGGTGCGGGCACGGTTAAACTTGTGGGAGCGGGCTTGCTCGCGAAAGCGGTGTGTCAGTCACCGGATAGGTCGACTGATCCACCGCTTTCGCGAGCAAGCCCGCTCCCACATTTGATCTCCTGTGTTTGTTAGTGCGCGGTAGCTTGTAGGCCCGCTAGCAACAGGCGCTGATACAAGTCCTCCTTCAACCCCTCCGGCTTATCCAGTCGCATCCGTACCAAATGCTCGGGAAACGCTTCCGGCTCCGGTGCATCCAGCGCCGCCTTGCCCAGCTCCAGAATCTCCGTCAGCTTGAATTTGCTCTTGAGCCAGTTCAACGCCCGCAACAAATCCCGCTCTTCATCGGTGAAGTCACTGCCCAGCGGATACTCCGGGAACAGCCGTGGATGCCGCGCCTGAATCCCCTGCAGACGCTCCGGCGTGTTGTCGGCAAACCGCGGATCCAGCTGGAAATCCTTCGGCAACTTCCCGGCCTTCTGCGCCTGTTCGATCAAATCTTCCTGGAACCGTGAGTCGGTGATATTCAGCAGCGCCTCGATCACCCTGGCATCAGTCTGCCCGCGTAAATCCGCGATGCCGTATTCGGTGATGACGATGTCTCGCAGGTGCCGGGGGATCGTGCAGTGGCCGTATTCCCAGACGATATTGGAACTGACCTCGCCGCCCGATTCGCGCCAGCTGCGCAGGATCAGGATCGAACGCGCGCCTTCCAGCGCATGGCCCTGGGCGACAAAGTTGTATTGCCCGCCAACACCGCTGAGCACGCGGCCGTCTTCCAACTGGTCGGCCACGCCCGCGCCCAACAGGGTCACGGTAAACGCGCTGTTGATGAAGCGCGCATCCAGGCGCTGCAAACGCTTGAGTTCTTCCTGGCCGTACAGCTCGTTGATGTAGCTGATGCGGGTCATGTTGAATTCCAGGCGCTTGCTCTGCGGCAAGTCCCGCAAACGCTCGTAAAAGCTACGAGGCCCGAGGAAGAAGCCGCCATGCACCGAGATGCCGTCGGTCTGTGCCGCTTCGTCCAGGGTGCCGGCGTTGGCCCGCTCCTGGGTCGCGACGTCCGGGTATACCTTGCGCCGCACAATCCCGGCATCGGCCAGCACCAGCAGGCCGTTGACGAACATTTCGCTGCAACCGTACAGGCCACGGGCAAACGGCGCGACGCCGCCTTCGTGGCTGATCAGCGGTGCCCATTGGTACACATCCAGGTCGGTGAGCAACAGGCGATACGCCTCGTTATCGGCCTGGCGCGCCAGCAAGGCCGCAGTCAGTGCATCGCCCATGGAGCCGATGCCGATCTGCAAGGTACCGCCGTCGCGCACCAAGGTGCTGGCGTGCAAACCGATAAAGTGATCCTGGAAACCCACCGGCATGTTCGGGGTGGAGAACAGCGTGGTGCTGTCCTTCTCGTCGATCAGGAAGTCGAACTCATCCATGCCCAGCTCGGCGTCGCCGGGCATGTAGGGCAAATCACTGTGAACCTGGCCCACCACCAGGATGGTTTCACCAGCCTCGCGGCGCTTGGCGATCATCGGCAACAGGTCGAGGGTGATGTCGGGGTTGCAGCTCAGGCTCAGGCGATCCGGATGTTCGGCACTGCTGGCCACCAGTTGCGCGACGAGATTCAGGCCGGCGGCATTGATATCACGGGCAGCGTGGCTGTAGTTGCTGCTGACGTAATCCTGCTGCGCCGAAAGGCTGTGGAGCAAACTGCCGGGCTGCATGAAGAACTGCTGCACGTGAATGTTCGACGGCAGGCTGTCCTTGCGCAGTGCGGCGAGGAAGTCCAGCTCGGGATAGTCACCGAAGACCCGTTCGATAAAGGGCTCGAGAAAGCGCTTCTGCAAACCATCGCCCAAGGTAGGGCGACCCAGCGCCAGGGCTGTGTAGATGGTCAGCGCCCGGTCCGGCAACTTGGCGATACGCCGGTACAGCGCGTTGACGAACAGGTTGGGTTTGCCCAGGCCCAGGGGCATGCCCATGTGAATATGCGCCGGCAGCCGTGCCAGTACGTCGTCGACTGCTTGCTCGATTGAACACAACTGCACCATCCGACTTCTCCCGAACATTCCATGAATTGGGGTTGGACCGAGCTTGCCGGGTCTTTGCTGCAAAGAACAGCCTCAAAAAGCAAATCGCGGGCACAAAAAAGCCGCTGGTCAGCGGCTCTTTTGGCGAAGATCGGTTTATTTCAGCCCCGACATCTTCTCGATCGCGCCTTTAAGCTCGGCATCCGAGCAATCGGCGCAGGTGCCTTTTGGCGGCATGGCGTTCAAGCCGGTAATGGCCTTGGCCAGCAGGCCATCGAGGCCACCCTGATGGTCCGCGCGGTCTTTCCAGGCGGCGGTGTCACCGATTTTCGGTGCGCCCAACAGGCCGGTACCGTGGCAAGCATTGCAGTGCTTGGCGATTACGTCATCCGGCGATTTCGCACCGCCGCCGCCCGCAGCCACTGCCACTTCCATCCCCTTGCACTCTTGCCCCTGGACGCACACCTGGCCTACAGGCTCCAGGCGCTTGGCAATATCATCATTGGTCGCAGCTTGAGCGCTGACAGCCCATAGGGCCAGTACGGTTGCTGGTGCAGCCAGCATTTTCATAATTAGGTTCACGCGTTCACCCTCAATGGTGGCTATTCACGCCTGCGGCCACGGTTTCGCAGGCGGCGAAAGTATAACGGTTAGCCCGCCCCGCCGAAACAACCCTATTAACCAAGGGGAGATTCAGCAAGGCAGAATGCTGCTACGGGCGTCTCTGCGACATAGGCAGGACGCCTCTTTTCTTAAAAGTTCGCGGGTGTGGCTGCGCTGATTAGTCGCGCCGGCACTTCGAACGGATTGCGAAAACGGTGCGGCTTGGTGCTTTCAAAGTAGTAGCTATCGCCGGCTTCGAGCACAAAAGTTTCAAGGCCGACCACCAGTTCCAGGCGACCTTCTACCAGGATCCCGGTTTCCTCGCCCTCGTGGGTGAGCATCTCTTCGCCGGTATCAGCACCTGGCGGGTAGATCTCGTTGAGGAACGCAATCGCCCGGCTCGGGTGCGCGCGGCCCACCAGTTTCATGGTGACGGCGCCGTCGGAGATATCGATCAGCTCATTGGCTTTATAGACGATCTGGGTCGGTTTTTCCTGGAGGATCTCCTCGGAAAAGAACTCCACCATCGACATGGGAATGCCGCCCAGCACCTTGCGCAAGGAGCTGATGGAGGGGCTGACACTGTTTTTTTCGATCATCGAAATGGTGCTGTTGGTGACGCCCGCGCGCTTGGCTAGCTCACGCTGGGAAAGACCTTTCAGTTTACGGATGGATTGCAGTCGTTCGCCGACGTCCAATGCAGGAGCCTCCTAGGATTCAGGCGTTGTTGTAATTGAGCGTTATCATGGCGACAGCGTTCAGTATTTACAACACTTTGGCCTAAATCCCGGGATCTGCCATTCGTGGGTGCCGCTCAAGCGCCGGAATAGAGCCGTGGCACCCGGCGCAGGTTGCAGAATATCTGGTACGGAATGGTGTCGGCGGCGGTGGCAACGTCACTGGCGAGGATGTTTTTGCCCCACAATTCGACGGTGGAACCGAGCCCGGCCTGGGGCACGTCGGTCAGGTCGACACACAGCATGTCCATCGACACACGGCCCAGCAACTGGCTGCGCTGGCCGGCCACCAGCACCGGGGTGCCGGTGGGTGCGTGGCGCGGGTAGCCGTCGGCGTAGCCCATGGCAACTACCCCGATGCGCATCGGTTTCGGGGTAATGAACCTGGCGCCGTAGCCCACAGGTTCGCCGGCCGGCAGTTCACGTACGCAGATGACTTTCGATTCGAGGGTCATCACCGGCTGCAAGCGTGCGGCGATGGCCTGGTCTTCGCCAAACGGCGTGGCGCCGTAAAGCATGATGCCCGGGCGTACCCAGTCACTGGACACGTTCGGCCAGCCCAGCACCGACGGCGAATTGCGCAGGCTGACCTGGGCCGACAAGCCCTGACGCGCCGCTTCAAACACCGCTACTTGCTCTTCGCTGCTGGTGCTGTCCAGCTCATCGGCGCGGGCGAAGTGGCTCATCAGCACGATCTTCGCGACTTTGCCGCTGGCCAGCAGGCGCTGGTAAGCGTCGTGATAATCCTTGGGGTGCAAGCCAACACGGTGCATGCCCGAATCAAGCTTGAGCCAGACGGTCAGCGGCTTGCTGAGTTGCGCCTGTTCAATCGCGTCCAGCTGCCACAGCGAATGCACCACGCACCAGAAATCATGCTCGATGATCAGCGGCAGCTCGTCGGCTTCGAAAAAACCTTCGAGCAACAGCACCGGCCCGCGAATCCCGGCGGCCCGCAGCTCCAGCGCTTCCTCGATGCAGGCCACGGCAAACCCGTCCGCCTCGGCTTCCAGCGCCTGGGCAACACGCACGGCACCGTGGCCGTATGCATCGGCCTTGATCACGGCGAGGGCCTTGGCCCCACCCGTGACTTCACGGGCCAGTTGGTAGTTATGGCGCAGGGCTTGGAGGTCGATCAGGGCACGGGCAGGACGCATGGCGGCAGGCTTCTAGGCGGCGGTGGGAAGAAAAAACCGGTACCCGCTGACAACGCAGGCACCGGGAGAGGATTTTTTGCTTACGGCAGAGCGGCCACAACCGACAGCTCCACCAGGATTTCCGGTTCGCAGAGTTTCGCTTCAACCGTGGCACGGGCCGGCGCGACGCCTTTTGGCAGCCACTTGTCCCATACCGCGTTCATCCCGGCGAAATCGGCGTCAATGTCTTTCAGGTAGATGGTCACCGACAGCAGCTTGGTCTTGTCGGTACCGGCCAGGTCCAGCAAACGCTCAATATTGACGAGGGTTTCGCGGGTCTGCTGTTCAATCCCGGCACTCATGTCGTCGCCGACCTGCCCTGCCAGATACACGGTACCGCTGTGAACAACGATCTGGCTCATGCGCTCATTGGTGAGCTGGCGCTGGATTGACATGTTTTGCAGACTCCTGGTGGTTGCCATAACGGGAAATATCGAGGCCTTCGGCACTGATTTGCGGGGTTTTCTTCGCCATCAGGTCGGCCAGCAAACGACCAGAGCCACAGGCCATGGTCCAACCGAGGGTGCCGTGGCCGGTGTTCAGGAACAGGTTTTTGAACGGGGTAGCACCGACAATCGGCGTGCCGTCTGGCGTGGTCGGGCGCAGGCCGGTCCAGAAACTGGCCTGGCTCAAATCACCGCCCTGAGGATAAAGGTCGTTGACGATCATCTCCAGGGTTTCCCGCCGACGCGGGTTCAGCGACAGGTCAAAACCGGCTATCTCAGCCATGCCACCGACGCGGATACGGTTGTCGAAACGGGTGATCGCGACCTTGTAGGTCTCATCGAGAATGGTCGAGGTCGGGGCCATCGCCGGGTTGGTGATCGGCACGGTCATCGAGTAACCCTTGAGCGGGTACACCGGCGCCTTGATTCCCAGCGGCTTGAGCAATTTCGGCGAGTAGCTGCCGAGGGCCAGCACGTAGCGGTCGGCAGTTTCCAGCTTGCCGTCGATCCACACGCCGTTGACCCGGTCACCGGCGTAGTCCAGGCGCTGGATATCTTGCTCGAAGCGGAATTCGACACCCAGTTGCTTGCACATGTCGGCAAGACGGGTGGTAAACATCTGACAGTCGCCGGTCTGGTCGTTCGGCAGGCGCAGGGCACCGGCGAGGATATCGGTGACGCTGGCCAGGGCTGGTTCAACCCGGGCAATGCCGGCGCGGTCCAGCAGCTCGTAAGGCACACCGGACTCTTTCAACACGGCGATGTCCTTGGCAGCACCGTCCAGCTGAGCCTGGGTACGGAACAGTTGGGTAGTCCCCAAGGTGCGCCCTTCGTAGGCGATGCCGGTCTCGGCACGCAGCTCGTCGATGCAATCGCGGCTGTATTCGGACAGGCGCACCATGCGCTCCTTGTTCACCGCATAACGGCTGGCGGTGCAGTTACGCAGCATTTGCGCCATCCACAGGTACTGGTCGATATCGGCAGTGGCCTTGATCGCCAGGGGCGCATGGCGCTCCAGCAGCCACTTGATGGCCTTGAGCGGCACACCCGGCGCGGCCCATGGCGAAGCGTAGCCCGGCGAGATCTGCCCGGCGTTGGCGAAACTGGTCTCCATGGCCACAGCCGGCTGACGGTCGACCACGACCACTTCAAAACCAGCTCGTGCCAAATAGTAGGCACTGGCCACGCCAATGACACCGCTACCCAAGACCAGAACGCGCATTTTTATTCCCTCATCACGGCTTGACCGCTGACGTTTGTTGTTCAGCACAAAGATGTGGGCAGTATAAAAAGCAATCACCAGTGCATTTCACTATATAACTGCCTATATTTGGCGACAATTCTCGGCAAAAACCCTTTTCACGGAGGAGCATCCCCTATGCGGACCAACACTCAGACCAAGCGGGAGCTGGACAAGATCGACCGCAACATCCTGCGCATCCTGCAGGCCGACGGGCGAATTTCGTTTACTGAACTGGGGGAAAAGGTCGGGCTGTCGACCACGCCGTGCACCGAGCGGGTCCGGCGCCTGGAGCGCGAAGGGATCATCATGGGCTACAACGCCCGGCTCAACCCGCAGCATCTGAAGGGCAGCCTGCTGGTGTTTGTCGAGATCAGCCTCGACTACAAGTCCGGCGACACCTTTGAAGAATTCCGACGCGCCGTGCTGAAACTGCCCCACGTGCTGGAGTGCCACCTGGTGTCGGGGGATTTCGACTACCTGGTGAAGGCGCGCATTTCGGAGATGGCGTCGTACCGCAAGTTGCTCGGCGATATCCTGCTCAAGCTGCCCCACGTTCGGGAGTCCAAGAGCTATATCGTGATGGAAGAGGTGAAAGAGAGCCTGAACCTGCCGATCCCGGATTAAGACAGCATCACAGGCCAATGTGGGAGCGGG